>CAXTNS010000165.1:0-11590 GCA_964245465.1 uncultured Thermoanaerobaculia bacterium | reverse complement strand
AGCTATGAGCAACGAGATCGACCGCCGAGCTGGCGCCGCGACGCCCCTGATCGTCCGCATCGGCGGCCTACCGGCCGATGCCGTCGCGCCTTTCTCCAGCGACCTGCCGGCCCGCGGCGAGCAGCTCCGCTGCCAGGAAGCCTCGCTCGCCGCGATCCTCTCCCGCTTGGTGGATTCCCTGCACGACGCGATTCACGGATCGGCTCCCTCGGAGCGCGGACTGCTGCTCGCCGTCAAACGTGCCGCCTTCAACCGACGCAGTCTCCGTAAATACGCCCCCAACGCCGCGGACCCGGCTTTCCCGCCACGGGTCGCCCCGATCCTGCGCGAGGCGATCGAGATGGAGGCGGAGCTCGCCGCGGCGGCAGGCGAGCTGGAGACGGCCTACCAGGCTCGTATAGATGCAGAGGGAACCGCGCTCTTGGCGCGGCTCGACGACACTCGCTTCCTTCGCGGCCTTGCGATGAGCAGCCCTCTGCTCGCGGAACGCCTCCCCTTCCTGAAGAGTGGCGGACACAAGCTGCGTGAACGGCGGATGCTTCTCGCCCTGCTGCGCTATGTGAGCCGGGCTGCACTCAAGCTGTCGCCGTTCTCCACTTTGACCGTGGTCGGCCTGGGAACGATCGACCTGCCGTCATCGAGCGGTGCCAGCTTTGAGCTGGTACCGCGACAGGGGTGGAGCGAGCGCTCCCTCGTGATCTTGCACCGGTCGATCGTCGAACGGATGGGGCACCTTCTCTTCGGCTACCGGCCATTCCGCTCAGGCCTTCGGGTAGCCGTGAATTGCTCTCTGAAAGCGCTCTCGGGAGCGCGCTACACGTTCATCCGTCCCGCGCGCTGGGAGGCCGCGGCCCAAGAGCCGAAGTTTCTCTTCGTCATGCCGTGCCGCGTGAAGGTCGACCTCCGTGGACCGGTGACGGAGCGGCTGCTCGCAGCCGCGCATGGGGCCGCATCAACTTACGCCGAGCTCTGCTCGAGCCTCCAAGAGGCGCTGCCGGAGATTCCGAGGGGTGACATTCAAGCCACCGTCGATCACCTGATTGAAATCGGCTTCCTCAGCGTCTACTGGCCCTGGGAGGTGTCCGATCCCGCGCCGGAAGCGCGTCTGCTGGAAGCCCTCACTCCGTTGAGAGAAGACGGAAAAGTCGAAGAGCTCCGCACGGCACTGGCCCGTCTCGGGCAAATCATGGCGGAGTTCCCCACCTCGCCGGTTCCGGGGGCGCTCCTTGCGGAGGGGCGCGAACGGATTCAGGAGTCGCTGCGAGCCGCGGCGGAGCTTGGCAGGGTGGAGCCTCAGGTTGGCGCCTCCGAGAAGAAAGAGTGGCAGTTCCACGAAAACGTGTTCGTCACTATGGCACAGCCTGTCCCGATAGCGACGCTGCTCCCGAGCCAGAGCAGCGAGCTGCTGCACTCGCTCTCCCCGCTGGCGCGGCTCTCCGAGGTCTTCAACCTGCGTCACGACCTCATGCTCACTTTCTCCGCATTCGCCGCGCAGCGCTGGCCGGACCGCAAGATCGTCAGCTTCCTCGAGTTCTTCGAGGCCTGCTACCCACTGTTCCAGGAGTTCATCCGCTTCGACCGGCCGGGCCGCCGCGATGTCCCTCTCAAGGCCCAGGTCTTCAATCCGTTAGGGCTCACGACGATCTCCGAGCTCTTGGAGTCTCGTATCAACGTCCTACAGGCGCTCGACGAGATTCTGGAGGACGCCGACACGGAATTCCGCCTGCAGCCCGGTCGCCTCTCCCGAATGCTTGACGGTTTGCCGACCGCCTATACCGGCAAGAGGAGCTTCTGCGCCTTTCTCCAGCCGATCGACCACACAGCCAGTGTTTGGGTGCTCAACAACTTCCTCGAGGGTCTGGGGCGCATGGGCTGCCGCTACACGCCGGCGATGAACGCCGCCGACCGCGACCGATTCACCTCCTACTTCCGGTCCCGATCTCGGAATGGCGATGGGATTCGCGAAGGCCAGATCTGCGATCTCTTCTGGCCCGGCGAACAGTCCGTAAACGTCCACGCCTATCAGACCGAACTCGTCCTCGAGGTGCCGGGGCAGTCGCTCTCCGTGGAGCCCGAGCGCCGTTTGAGCCTGAGCTCGCTGGACGTGCTCCTCGACGGCGACGATGGTCTGCCCGGCCTCATCGACTCCGATGGGCAGGCGATCCTCCCGCTCCATCTGGGGGCCCTGGCCTTCCGCTTCCTGCCGAGCTTGGCGAAATTCCTCACGCTCTTCGGACCCGGCGACATCCGCTTCGCAGGGCCGGCGGGAGCGAAGACCCAGGAAGGCGACGTCGAGATCGTGCGCCGCCACGTCATCGGCAACGTGATCTACCGGCGCCGGAGCTGGTCGTTCCCCACTGCTCCCCTGCGCGCGTCCCTGGCCGGCCTCTCGGGATCGCGCGCCTTCCTCACGGTCGATCGCTGGCGCCGGGAGCGCGGGATCCCGGAGGTCGCCTACCTCGCCGAGCCTCTCCCGGGAGGCGGATCCTTTCCGCGCCTTAAGCCCCAGTACGTCGACTTCACCTCTACCCTTTTCGTCGAGCTCTTTAAAACGGCCCTCGAACACGGCCAGGAGACCCTGAAGCTGGTCGAGGCGCTGCCGGCGCCCGCCGATCTTCCCGAAACCGAGGACGGAACGCGCTTCGCCGTCGAGATTCAATTCGACTCCTTCGGCATCGCGCACTCTTCCCTCTTGGACGACCCGACGGTGCCGGAGCCGGCCGCGCCGTTGGAGCTTGCGACACCTCTCTCTCCGCCATCCCGTTCCGGACAAGAAACTTCTTCTGCCGGAACATTTCGCCCCTAGCCGGGCACGTAGGAGACCCAATGAAGAACGAGAACGACAACCAGGCCAAAGAGGTCGAGAATCTCGAGGTCGAACCGCTCACGGATGAGGACCTCGAGTCGGTCGCCGGAGGTAGCCTCCAGGACATTGGAGGATGCTCCTGCACGGAGACCACCGGTAACTGCACGGGCTAGAGCGACTGCGGCACTCATCCCGGCTCGGCTTCGGGCCGGGATGAGTGTTCTCGTAACGCAGAAAGGTTGACCGTGGACCGACCTGGAGCCAATCTAGACCTATCCAACTCGGTCAACGAATTCTTCTATCTGTCGGCTTGCGGTGAGGAAGCGCGCCGTTGGATCGCGGAGTTCGAAGGACCAGCCAACCTGGAGCTGCGCCTCGATCTCTTGCAAACCTTGCGTCACCTGCGCGCGCAGCATATTTCGGCGGGCGCCACCCTCCTGGCAGACATCGAATCACGACTGAGCACCCGAGAGCCAGGATCTGAATCGGTCGACCGCTTCCTCTGGCGCTACTTCTTTGCCGCGCGGGCCTACCTGGAGTACCTGCAGGGCGACCTCGAGGCGGCCCTTTCCTCGCTTGCCGACGCCGACGAGGGTATTCGCTGGATTATCAGTCGCGAGGGCTTTCTGCTCCCCCTGGCGATCCACTGCACCGACTTCATCATCCAACGGGCCCGCATCGCGCGCCGTGCCGGTGACTGGGGGGGTGTACAGCGGCACCTCCGGAGTCTGCGCAGCGTCTGCGAGGGCACACAGCCCTATTGCGTTTTGGGGCCGGGACGGTCGGTCGGACAGCACGACCTAAAAAGGTTCTTCGCTGCCTTGGATCTCGACGACCGGCAAAAAGTTCAAGCCGAGAGCTTTCTGCAGGGCAATCTGTCCGCCGTAGAGATGACGGCGCGCATCGCCGAGCGGATCTTCGCGCTCCCCGACATGGTCATCCCCTATCCATGACTACAGACCTCAGGCGCCAGAAGGGGGAGCCGTTGCCGGACTGGCTTTCCTTTCACATCTATTATCACCGTGGCGACCGGGATGACCTGCTCTCGAGTGCGGTCCGGCCGCTGGTCGAAGAGCTGCTTTTCAGCAGGAGTCTTGTGAGCTTCTTCTTCGTTCGGTACTCGCTCGGCGGACCTCATGTCCGCCTCCGCTTGCTACCGAGCCGGGGAGCGGCCTCAGCCATCCGCGAGGCCGTATCGCGCGTGACCGGAGCCTTCCTGCACCTCCATCCCTCTCCGAGTGCCCTCCCGAGTGAAGAGATCGCTCGCTTCAACCAGCGCCTCCTGTGCCTCGACCCCAATGAGCATGACGGCGAGATTTACCCCGACAACTCCTGCCACGAAACCGACTTCGTCCCAGAGACCGAACGATACGGCGGGTCCGCACTCCTCCCCGCCTCGTTGGCATTCTTCGCCCTCTCCAGCGTTCGAGCCTTGCAGTTGATCGCCGACCGACCGGCCAACAGCCCTCCCGTCTGGCTGGCGTCGGCCCTCGGCCTGCTCCGCCGCTTCACCCTCGGTTTCGCCACGTGCGCCGAGGACTTACTCGATCTGACGCGGACTCCCTCAGTCGCGAACGCGGACGTGACGGCCGTCATCGAAGCCAAGGCAGACGGCCTGTTCGCCCGGCAGTACGACTCGTTTCGGGCGGCGCTTGAACACGACCTCGCTGCAGAGCCGCGCGCGAGCCAGTTTGGGAACGACATCTCGATCGCCGCAGGGCTCCGCCGGGAGGTGGCAGCGGCAGAGCCCGCTACGCGCCGCAGGCTTCTCACCAGCCACCTGCACATGTCCCTCAACCGCCTCGGCCTGCGCAACAGCGACGAGGTCTACCTTGCCCGTCTGCTCCACGGCTGGTTCGCCAGGCTCGCCGAGAGGGCTCCGGGGGACTGGTCCGAGCTAGATCGGACAATCCAAGCTCGACCCGCGGCTTACCCGCTCCAGGAAGAGCTTCCAAAGGCATTCGGAGCGTTGATCTCGGATCGGCAACCGACTGGCTACAGCTAAGCTTTCCCTACGGGCAGTCTTCAGCCGCTACCCATCGGAGGAGCCCGAGGCGGACCAGGCGGCGCGCAAAGATGATTTGGCCTTGAGGATCAATCCCCGGGAGCTCGTCCACGCGAAGCCGCTCGCGATCGCGGACGAACTCCATGGCCCGCCGCAAGCGTTCCGGCCCTTGGACGAAGGAGCCCGCGAAACGCAGCCGGCAAGCGTCCTTCTCCGGCGCAATGTCGACCATGACCAGAACGCCGGGACGGCGTTCAAGCTGCGACGTACCCGTAAGTTCCGAGAGGCGCAGCACCTGCTCCATGTGGCCATCCTGCGGATAACCCTGCAGGCGGAGCCGGCGCCGTAGGATGGCGGCAAGCGTCGGCTCGAAGGCCGCATTGGCTTCAAAGGCGCGCAGTACTTCCGCGAACCCTTCCCGCATCGCCTCCTGGATCGAACGTTCGGAGACAAAGCTTGGCGGAAGCACCCGGCGCAGGGAGGGCGTCGCAAAAGAAGCTTGCTCGACCGCCACTTTGAGCAAGTCCACCCAGTGAAAGCAGGTAATGCTGACCGTCAGGTGGAGGGACGACGCATCTCGAGCCACAGCGCAGTGGGGCATGCCGCGAGGCAGGTAGAGGAGATCGCCAGGCCGGAGGCAGATCTCGGCGCGGCGTGGTACCGCCTCCAGTCGGTCCCAAAGCGGTGCCGCCGCCAAGTCTTGGCCGTACTCCAGCTGCGCTGGCAGGTGCGCCAAGTCATGCAGCTGCCACACCTTCTCCCCGGAGACCTGCAGGATGAAGGAGTCCTGGCTGTCGATATGGAGAGGGAAGGCGCGTGAGCCCTGCGGTGTCAGATAGGCGTTGACACCGATGCGAGCGCAGAAGACCTCACCCAGACACTCGACCAGCCGCGAGAGCTTCGGCCAACTTCTCTCGATCTGGTTAAGAATCAGCGTGTGACCGTCTGCCAGAGCCTCATAGGCCCGGTGGACCGGCAGCTCGCCAGCGCGGAAGCGTTGGACCGAAACATCGCTCCCACCCGGAGGCACGAGCAGAGCGCCGTCGGGGTCACCCGTACGCGTGGAGAGGAGCCAGCGGTCGACATCGCCAAGCGAAAAGAAATCGTCGTAGAGCCCCGATTGATCTCGCTCCAGGTGAAGATAGTCCCTCTCCCAGTAGCCCGAGAAAAATTCTTCCGGAGCAAGTGGAGTGATCAGATTGGCGAAGAAGTCTTTACTCGATCTCATCTCTCTCCTCTCTGCTGAATTATGGAATATACACAAATTATCTAACCTCGTGGGGCTCTGACAGACCGTCGTCGGCCTGACGGCTAGCCCAGCTAGAACAGCAAGTTTTGGATCCTGGGGCAGGACCTCCGCAGATCTCAAAGCTATGCACACACCAGCCTTCGACAACTCCGCCGCTAGCTTTGGCACCTTGGGAATCGACCCGCTGGGCGCCAGGGTGCTGCCATGAGGCTGGTCGACACGCGCGATCCGCGGCGGACCACCACTTCAAGGCGGCCGTCCTCCAGGGAATCGCCCCCGCCGGCGGCCTGTGGACGCCGGACCGGTGCCCGTCTTCTCCGACTGGCCGGACCTGCTGGAGCGGAGCTGGATCGATCGCTGTGTCCTCCTGATGGACCGGCTCCTCGGCGACGAACTGGATGGCGACGCCCTGGCTCGGGCCGTGCGCGGTGCCCTGGGCTTCCCGCTCCCGCTCGTCGAGCTGCGGCCCGACCTCTTCCGCCTGTAGCTGATCCACGGCCCCACCCTGGCCTTCAAGGACTTTGGCACCCGCTTCTCGCCGGCATCCTCAACTGGAGAAACTGCTTGCTCGCTTCGTGAGAGACCTCCCTGAAGCGGCTCTTAATCGAGGGCTGGGCCGGACTGTGGAGACGGCGGGTGTCGGTGAGAGGTGCCGCGGCTTCCGGGAAAATAGTGGTAAATGTCTTAAAAGAAGAATGTGGTGCGCCCTAGAGGATTCGAACCTCTGACCTACAGCTTCGGAGTCTGCATCAGAGGGGTTCCGTGGTGTTTCAGCACGTCTCCCTAAGTCACTGATAATATGGACATTTAGCGGCATCGCCTGTATCATACGGCATCATGACAACCCATGCAAGCGCGTCCACCAGTGGTCCACCAGTGGTCCACAGCTATTCCGCGCGGGCCTTGAGGTCCATCCGTCAAACCGGAGGCACCCGACCATGAGGCGCGCAACTGCTCCCCTCTCCGATCTTCAGATCCGCACCGCGAGCAAAGGGACCCGCTTTGAGCTTGCGGACGGCGAGGTCCCCGGGCTCGGGCTCCGGGTCCTCCCGAGCGGTCGCAAATTCTGGTTTCTGCGCTACGGCCCAAGGGATGGCCGGCGTCGAATCACCTTCGGCGAGTACCCTGCCCTCAGTCTGAAAAAGGCACGGGACAAGGCACGGGAACTCCTTGGAGGCGTCAAGATCCACGACCGTGACCCGATGGCCGAACGGAAGGCCGCGCGTACCGCCCGCCGGAAGGCCGATACAGAGACGTTTGAAGCTCTCGCCGCTCTCTACCTGGAGGAGCATGCGAAGAGGAACAAGCGGCTCCGTGCCTGGAAGGAAGACGAGCGGAAGCTACGGGTTGAAGTGCTCCCCGTGTGGGGCTCGCGGCCGGCCGCAGAGATCCGGCGGGCCGATGTACGGGCATTGCTCGAAACCATCGCGGCGGAGCGGGGCGGTGTCTGTGCGAACCGGACCCGTACCCTGATATCCAGAGTCTTCAGCTTCGGAATGGAGAAAGAGCGCGTTGAATCGAATCCCATTCACGGGTTCAAACGGCTCTATGCAGAGAAGCCGCGCGAGAGAGTGCTCTCGGAAGAAGAGATCCGTGCTCTCTGGCCCCTGTTCGATCGCCTCCAGCCGACCGTGGCCGCCGCGTGGCGTCTGATCCTATTGACGGCCCAACGGCCCGGAGAAGTGCTCGCCATGCGCTGGCGGGACCTTGAGCGCGACTCTCGCGGCTCCTGGTGGAATATCCCGGCCGAGCTGACGAAAACGAACCGCGCCCACCGCGTGCCGCTCTCGCCCCAGGCCCTTGCGATCATCGAAGCTCTCCGGCCCCTGACCGAGTCTACGGGATGGGTGCTCGCCTCCCGCGCGGATGGGAAGAAACTCACGTGGTTGTCCCACAGCTCGGCCCGGCTCCGCACGTGGTCCGGCCTGGACCACTTCACGCCGCACGACCTCCGGAGGACGGCCGCAACTTGGCTCGGCCGCTCTGGGGTCCGGCCCGATTCGATTGACCAGCTCCTAAACCATGCGGCGGGCCGAATCACCCGCACTTACAACCGCGCGGGATACGACACGGAGAAGCGACAGGCGGTAATTCTGCTTGGGGATCTTGTGGAAGCCGCTCTCGCAGGTGAGGAGCGGAGCAACGTGGTGAGGATCGCATGAGGAGAGATAAACGAATTCAAATGAGCCCGGAAGAGTGGAAGCAGCAAAGCCAGGAAGCGTGGCAGGAGTGCAAGACCTCTCTGTTCATGTTTGCGATAGAGCGCCGCCGCAGGCTCTTCACGTGGACCAAGAATCCAATTCACGCGCTCGAAGCATACCGCTCGGCTCGCGCTGGCAAAATCGACATTCCTAGCTGGATACTTGAGGTGTTCGATGATTGGGCCGCCGCGCTCTGCGTGACGCCCCCCAAGGGAGCAAAGGCGATCGCTGATGCTCTCGGCTTGGCAACAAAGGGAGGACCGTCGATTACAGCTCAGGCCGAAAAAGATGCCCGCGACTGGTGGATTGCCGAGCGTGTCTTATTGCTGCGCGACCCCAAGCCCGACTTGCCTATGCTGGACGTTTTTAATCAGGGCCAGGAAGTGTTCTATCACTAAAGCGAGCGGGTCGCACAGATTTGGTACAGGCTAACCCGGGACGCCAAGCACTAAAAACTCCCCAAGTTTTCAACTTTCGGCACCCATTGGCGGCGTGGTCCAATCGGTGCATGGCAAATCATCAGACACTACCCGATGTCACCCTGCGTCCGACCGTTCCCCTCTCACGCATTATCCGCCCTGCGCAGGCCGCCCGCCTGCTAGGCATCTCTCGCGCAACTCTCTACCGATGGGAGCGCGCCGGCCGCTTGGCACCCCGGATAATTCTCGGTCCAGGTACCAGCGGCTGGAAAGAGGAAGATCTCGCCGCGTTTATTGCTGCGGCCCCGCGTGGCCGGGACTAGAGCGTGAGAGATGAAAGGACCGGGCCTGTGCCGCAGTCCGTCTCCGTCCTCGATTTTCTCAAGATGGATCTCCCGCCCCGGCGTTGGCTGGTAGAGGAGCTTATCCAGGAGAGAGACATCACCATGGTGCACGCTTGGCGGGGCGTGGGGAAAACGCACTTCGTGGGACATCTTGCGTGGGCTGTTGCCTCTGGCACGCCGTTCCTGCGGTACACCGTTCCTCAGCCTGCGGGTGTCCTCCTGATAGACGGAGAGATGCCGCAGGAGGACCTGCAAAATAGGTTTGCCACCTGTGCCAACAGCTACGGCCTTGAGCTACAGGCACCCTTGCGGCTCCTCTGCGCCGATGCCCTATCAGACAGCATCCCGAGCCTTGCCACCCCGGCGGGGCAGGATGTCATAGAAGCGGAGCTGGACGCCTTCCCAGACGTGCGGCTGCTGATTCTCGATTCCGTCTCAACTCTCTGTAATGGTGGCGCAGAGAACGAAGCTGAGTCCTGGACGGCCATGCAGGATTGGCTGCTGAAGCTACGACGCCTGGGGGTGTCGCCCCTTATCGTCCACCACGACGGCAAGGGCGGCAAGCAGCGCGGCACCTCGAAACGAGAGGACGTTCTGTCCCAGAGCATCCATCTCAAGCAGCCCGATGACTACAACCCTTCCCAGGGAGCTCGTTTCCAGGTGGTCCTCGAAAAGGCCCGGGGAGTCTACGGGGCGAATGCGGAACCCTACGAAGCGCAGCTCGTGGAAGAGCTAGATGGCCGCGTCACCTGGGAGCTGAAGGGCGTAGAAATGGGCTCCTCGGAAAAGCTCCTCAGCTTGCTACTAGACGGGGTGCCGATGCGGGAGGCGTACAAGGAAGCGGGAGTCTCACGGGCGACGGCCTACCGTCTCAGGAAGAAATGGCAGCAGGAAGGGAAGCTCGCCCAAGAGGACGATAATAGGCCCGTCTCAAGTCTCGGGCTCTTAAGGTGTGAGACGTGAGACTAGGAGAAGGGTGGGGCGGGACCTCTACAGTCTCACCACGTGAGACGGACATGAGACTGGCGAGACAGAAAGGATGGGAGAAACTGACTCAGAATCCGAACCTAACCCCGGCCTAACCCTGGCTTCACTTGCTACCAAGCTTGACTTTCAAGCTGTAATGCTTCCAAGCTACTGACCATGGTAGACACCCCAGACATTGATCCATCAATGCCGTTAAAAAACTCCCATTGGGAGGCGTTCGCGACTAAATACGGCGAGCATGACAGCCCCACCGCAACCGCCAGAGCTTTGGGAGTTAGCGATATATCGGCTAAAAATGAAGGTAATCGATTATATAATATTCCCGCCATTAGGGCCAGGATCGAATACCTAAAAGAGGAAGAGAGGAAAAAAGCCCTAATCACTGAGGGGAGAATAACGGAGGAGCTGGCATTAATTGCCTTTTCAAATCCGATGGATTATATAGCGGCGGCGCTAGCAACAGACGAACCCGTTAGAGTTAAAGAGGGAGTTAATCCGAATCAAATCCGGGCCGTGGCAGAGATTGAGGTTAAAGATTCAATTGCAGGGGTGAGGCCGGTAAAGTTCAAGCTATGGCCTAAGACGGCCGCGCTAGAAATGGCTATTGGGTTAAAGGGTTATGGGGCAGGGAATAAGGCTAATGGGACCAATGGTGTAAGCGGGAAGGGCAAAGACGGTGAAGAGGATGAAACTCCCGAGCAGATATTGTCTCGGCTGGGATTGAATGTTAATACGTCAAATAAGAAGTATGGGCCTAGTTGACTAAAGAATGTGCCCAAAGGAAGACGGGCCGGGCCTCCCCGCACGTCGCCAGCGCGCACCCCGCAATTAATAATCTTGCTCATCCTCATAGTCACGATATTCCTCCAGTCCGCTAATAGCGCCACCTAGCAGTTGCATTAGTGGTTCCATCACATCGACAAAGTGGTGCAGGCTGAACGGGTAATGGCCGTTGGAATTGTCGATCCTGATCGATAAGTCTTTAAGTGGAAGCTCAGCAAAATCTTTGCCAGTGGGATATCGAAAGGTAAATGATCCTGGATCTACCTTATCGATATCAGCGACTAGTGCGCGGATATCATCGAACGTCTTGATCGGGGCATAATCTTCTGGTATATCGACCCATCCAACGAACTGGCATACCTTTTGTACAAACGGCACCAGATGCAACAAGCCGTGTCCGCCGTGTGAGCGGTTCAATAGCTTCTGGATCTGTGTTGCCGTTAACCCTTTTCCAGCTTGCTCCATGAGGTGGTTGCCAGCAAGAATGATACCCTTAAGGTAGAGTTCCAGCGCGTGACGATAGAGATAGACGATCGGGATAGCATCGGAATCGTTGAGCCAATGCTTTTCGAGGAAAGACTTTGCGAGGTTGCGTCCCGCTGCATGGAAGGCGCTTCCGTAAGAGCCGAATTCCTGGCCTAGCTGAATAACGACGTCGCGAGTAACTTTCGAGGTTTGGAAAGCCCGCAGATTCGTTTTCTTGGTCATTGGCGGTGGCCGGGCTGGCAGCCGTTGAGGCGCCCGTACCATTGTAGCATCGTGACTTATAAGGGCTTGCGGGGGCTCAGGCTAGGGG
>CAXTNS010000164.1:0-11626 GCA_964245465.1 uncultured Thermoanaerobaculia bacterium | reverse complement strand
CTGCCACGCCACCGGATCTTCAATGCCGGCGACGGAATGGGAAGCCGCAAGTTTCTCAAGGGCGGCGGCCATCTTCTCGGTCAGTTTACCAGCGCCTGTCAGAGAAGCCGGTAAATGCCTCCGAGGCGCTGATGTTCTTGCGTGAGCGTCTGCGCTATCTTGCTCGGGTCGGATGGGAGGGACCAATATGCCGAGCCCCACTGTCGCCTACCGCATCTGCCCCCTGTGCGAAGCCTGCTGCGGCCTGGAGGTCGAGCTGAGTGATGGCGGGGATGGCCGCGTCGCCGCCATCCGCGGCGATGAGGAGGACGTCTTCAGCGCCGGCTATCTCTGCCCCAAGGGGGTGGCGCTCAAGGAGCTGCACGAGGACCCGGACCGCTTGCGCGCGCCGCTCGTGAAGCGCGACGGCCGTTTCGTGGCGGCGAGCTGGGAGGAGGCCTTCGCCGAGTTCGAAAAGCGTCTCCCGCCGATTCTCACGCGCTCCGGGCGTGACGCGGCGGCGCTCTCGATCGGCAACCCCTCGGCCCACAAGATGGGCCTGCTGCTGTACGTGTCGCGGCTCGGCCGCGCCCTGGGCACGCGCAACGTGTTCAGCGCCTCCACCCTGGACCAGATGCCCAAGCAGCTCTCCAGCGGGCTGATGTTCGGCCACTGGCTGTCGATCCCGGTGCCCGACATCGAGCGCTGCGATTTCCTGCTCATGCTGGGCGCCAATCCCATGGCGTCCAACGGCAGCCTGTGGACGGTGCCTGACTTCCGCGGCAAGGCCAAGGCGCTCCAGGCGCGCGGCGGCAAGCTGGTAGTGGTCGACCCGCGGCGCACGGAGACCGCCCGGCTCGCCGACCGGCACCTGTTCATCCGCCCGGGAAGCGACGTGTTCTTCCTCCTCGGCATGGCACAGGTGCTGTTCGAGGAAGGCCTGGTGCGCCTCGGGACTCTGGAAGGCCACTTGAACGGCGTCGAGGAGGTGCGCGAGGCCGTCCTGCCGTTTACGCCCGAGCGCGTCGCGGTCCGCTGCGGCATCGAGGCAGCGGCGATCCGGGAGCTGGCCCGCACCCTGGCCGTCACCGAGCGGGCCGCCGTGTACGGACGGCTGGGGACCTGCACGCAACGCTTCGGCTCTCTCAGCAGTTGGCTGGTCGACGTGCTCAACGGGCTTACCGGCCATCTCGACGCGCCGGGCGGCGCCATGTTCCCCAAGGCCGCCGCCTTCGCTGCCAACACCATGGGGCAGGCCGGCACGGGAAAGGGCGTCACGACCGGACGCCGCCGGAGCCGCGTCTCCAACGTGCCCGAGGTGTACGGCGAGTTGCCCACGACCTGCCTGGCCGAGGAGATCGAAACCCCGGGCGAGGGCCAGGTCCGGGCGCTCCTCACGGTGGCCAGCAACCCGGTGCTGTCCGCCCCCAACGGCCCGCGGCTGGCCGCCGCGCTGGAGACCCTGGAATTCATGGTCAGCGTGGACGTCTACGTCAACGAGACCACCCGCCACGCCGACGTGATCCTGCCGGGGCTGTTGCCATTCGAGGAGTCGCACTACGACGTGGCGTTCCCCCAGCTCTCCTACCGCAACCACGCCCGCTACAGCGCTCCGATCTTCGCGCCGGAGGCGGGCCAGCCCGCGGAGTGGGAAATCCTTCTGAAACTGGCGGCCATCGCCGAAGGCCGGGGCGCCGGAGCCGACGTCCACGCCTTGGACGACGAGCTGGTGGCCGAGGACCTCCACCGCCGTTTCGGCTCCCAGGCCGATTTCCTGCTGCAAGCGGTTGCGGACTGGCGCGGCCCGGAGCGGCTGCTCGATCTCGCGTTGCGCGGCGGCCCCTACGGCGACCAGTTCGGCCGCCGCCCTGACGGCCTGACGCTGGCCAAGGTCAAGGCCGCGCCCCACGGGATCGACCTCGGCCCGTTGACACCCCGCGTGCCGGAAGTCCTGCGCACGCCCTCTGGGAAGATTGAGCTCGCACCCGCCCTGTTCCTGGAAGATCTGAAACACGCCGAGGCGGACCTCGCGGCTCCAGCTCCCGACCTGGTGGTGATTGGCCGCCGCGACCTGCGCTCCAACAACAGTTGGATGCATAACCTTACCATCCTGGCCAAAGGCCCGCGGCGCTGCACGGCGCTGGTCCATCCCCTGGACGCCGCGCGCTACGGCGTGACCGATGCCGGCCCCGCGCGCCTGATCGGTGCCAGCGGGCACGCGGTGACGGTGGAAGTGAAGGTCAGCGACGAGGTCATGCCGGGCGTGATCTCCCTGCCGCATGGCTGGGGCCACGATCTCCCCGGGATCCAACTGCAGATCGCCACCTTGCGTCCGGGCGCCAACCTCAACGCGTTGCTCGACGAAAACCTGCGCGATCCGCTCTCCGGCAACGCCGTCCTGAGCGGCGTGCCGGTGCGGCTGGAGCCCCGAAACGCCTTGTCAGGAGAGGGTTTAGCGCGGTTTTACGCCTCCTTCCTGGCATAATACCCGCGCCATGTATGAAGACCTTCTGAAAACCGCCGTCGCCGCAGCCCAGGCCGGAGCCGAAATCATCGGTCCCTATTTCCGCGACGCGAGCCTCGAAGTACGGCGCAAAGGCGAGAACGATTTCGTCACCCAGGCGGACAAGGAGAGCGAAGCCGCCATCCTCGCCGTCATCCGCGAGCGCTTCCCCGACCACCGCATCCTGGCCGAGGAAGGGAGCGGCGCGGGCCAGGGGCACGGCGACTATGAATGGCTGATCGACCCCCTCGACGGCACCACCAACTTCCTCCAGGGCCTGCCCGTCTACTGCGTCTCCATCGCCTGCCGCCGGGGCGACGAGCTCCTCGTGGCCGCCATCAATGATCCCGAGGGCAAAAACCTGTTCACCGCCGTGGCCGGTGGTGGCGCGTTCTGGAACGGCCGGCGCATGGAGACCTCGCCGCGCGACGGCCTCAAGGGCGCCTTCCTGGCCACCGGCTATCCGTTCCGGGCGCTCCCCACGCTCGATATCTACCTCGGCATCTTCCGCGATGTCTTCCGCCAGGCCAAGGCCATCCGCCGCTGCGGCTCGGCGGCCCTCGACCTCGCCTACACGGCCGCAGGGGTCTATGACGGCTTCTTCGAGTTCCGGCTCTCGCCGTGGGACATCGGGGCCGGCATCCTGATGATCCGCGAAGCCGGCGGCGTCGCCACCGACCTCGACGGCGGGGACGGCTCCTTCGCGAGCGGCAACGTCGTGGCGGGCGGACCGGCCGTGCAGCGCGAGTTGCTCGCCGTCGTCCAGCGCCACGGCAGCGAAGAGGCCATCGAGCAGGTCAACCCGATCCGCTCGCAGACTCCGGAGCCCGTGGGACCGTGAGCCCGGCGCCGCCTCCCGGCCCAAGCTGGAGCCTGGAGGTCCAGATCCATCCGAGCGACATCCGCAAGCGGGTGCTCTACCTGTTCCTGAAACGCGCGCAGGTCACGGCCGCCTGCCTCGTGGCGCTCCTCTACCTGCTCGGGCTCGCCTTGGGCGCCGCCGTGGCCCCGGGCGTCATCGAGGGCTATCTCAACCGTCAGGACTACCAGTCCCTGATCGCCGAACGCACCCACCGGGGCGAACGGCTGCAGGAGCTGGTGGACCGCGCCGCACAGCTCGATGGAAAAGTAGGGGAGCTGGACCTGCGGATGGGCAAGATCCTCATCGCCTACGGCCTGCCGCCGGTCCAGAAACCGAGGAGGCCCGCTGTGCCTTCCGCGGCGCCACCCGGACCGCCATCCGTATACGCCGGCGCGATCGATCAGGGAGACCGTCTGCGCAGCCACATGCGCAACCGGCTCCTGGCCCTCGACGCCTCCCTCACCCAGGTCCGGGGGTACGAGGCCACCCACGTGGAAGAGGTGCGGGCGACCCCCGCCGTCTGCCCCCTGCGCAACGAGTTCGTGCTCGTGGGCTCCTTCGGCCGCCGCCGCAGCCCCTTCACCAAGGAGCTTGAATTCCATGCCGGAGTGGACCTCGCGGCGCCCGTCGAGACCCCCGTCTACGCCACGGCCGAGGGCGTCGTCGCCTTCGCCGGCCAGCTTCCGGTGAGCCACGGCAGCACCTGGTGGCGCTACGGCAACGTCGTCCTGGTGGAGAACGGCGAGGGTTTTGTCACCGTCTATGGCCACAACAGTCAGATCCTGGTCAAAGCCGGCCAGCGGATCCAGCGCGGCGACCGGCTGGCCACCGTGGGCAGGACCGGCTGGACCACGAGCCCGAACCTCCACTACGAGATCCGCCGCAAGAGCGCCGACGGCATCTACCGTCCCGTCGATCCGCTGATCTACATTCTGGATCGTCACTGGCCCAACGAGGACCGGCTCCTGGTGAAAGCCCGCAACGCGCCGCCGGTCCGCGATTTCGAGCCGTTGCCGCCCCCGATAGGCGGCGGCCGGCCCGGGAGGAAGTAAGTCTCATGAGGACCACCGCCGAAGAGCTCGCACCCACCATGATCATCCCCCGCGGCCTCAAGATCGAGATCGATCCCGAAGGCCAGCTCTCGATCCACGCTCCCGGCAACCTCGTCGTCCAGAACTCGGGGAAATACGGAGTCCTGGAGTCCCTCGGCGGCTCCATCCGCATCGACCGCGGCGTCGAAGTTGAGGCCCTCACCGTCCGCTGTCCCGAGACCTGCTACGTCCAGGGCTTCCTGACCGCCTGGAAGGTGAACGCCCGCTCGCTCCATCTGGAGGAATCCGCCCGCGCTCACGTCGTTCTCCAAGAGACCGAGCGCCTGGAGATCGGCCGCGATGCCCGACTAGTAGGCAATTTCTCCTCCGAACGCGAGCTGGTAGGCCTCTTCTCCCGCTTCGCCAATCAGGTGCGCTCCCTGCCGTTCCTCTTCGAGAAGAAGACCCCGACTCCCGAGTTGCCCGAAGCGCCAAAACCGGAGGAGAAGATCGTCCACGGCGCCCAGTTCCCGCCGCCACCTCCGGAGCCCTCCCCGGCAGAGCTGCCGGAACCGCTTCTGTTCGCCCTAGTCTTGATGGAGCGCGAATCCGAGCGTCAGATCCACCCTGGAGCCTCTCAACGCGCCTTGGACGAGCTGATGAAGCTGCTTCAGGAGCAGGATCTGGAGACCCTGAGCCTTACCTATAAGACGCTGTTTGGCCGGATCGCGGAGCCCCGGGAGGACGTCAGGAAGGCGCAGGAGCTGGTGCGGCAGCACTTTACGGGAGAGGTGGTGGTGGGGTAGGGGTATACTAGAATCGGCTAGGCTGAGGGTGAGCGGCTGAAGCGCTGGAGTGCAGCGAACGCGAAGGGCTGAGACACGAGAGGTGGTCTATGTCGGCTAAGAAGAAAGATATCGTTCAAGTGAAGAATCCGAAGTCAGGGCACTACGTGAAGATCGATCGTGCGGTTGGGAAAATCATTGCGCACAAGAGTAGTGAGGGACCTTATAAGAATGTCCCTATAGCTCGGAATAGCAAAGGATGATCTTCTATAGACCTACAGACGGAGATCCTCATACCAGCCCCATCGAGTATCAGCCCAGAACCTGCTTTCTGATGACGCAGCTCGGGAGCCCCAGTGACGAGGTTCTCGAGATTCGTCAGCGCTTGGCCGAGATCCTTTCCGAGTTCGGCATCGCACTGATTGACGCCAATAGCAAAGTTACTGGCAGAGACTTTCTTTTCAAGATTTGGACTCTTCTTCTCGCTGTTCCCCTTGGGGTTGCAATCATTGATGAGAAGATGCGTCCCGGAACGCTGTGCAACATCTTCTACGAACTTGGAGTCCTGCAGGCTTACGGCAAGGAGAGCCTCGTCATCAAGACGGAGGCGGCAACAATTCCCTCTGACTTTGTTCGTACTGAGTATGTAAAGTACGACAAGGATTTTGAGGGGAGGATGCGGAAATTCCTAGATAGTTTCCTGAAGCAGGCGGACTATTACGAAACCATGGCCGATCAGGTCGAAAAGAATCCTCTTCTTTCCGTGGACTATCTGCGGCGCGCTTATTTGATCTCGGGTAAGGAAGAGCTCAGAGCCAAAGTCCAGGGACTGATGTCGGCTGTCGCGCTTATGGATAGAGCGAGAAACAGTGTAGAAACTCTGCTGGCGAACTTCTGAAACCAAGCGCGCAGTTGTTGGAGCCATGAAACCAACTCCCGTCTCCGGACCGTTCACCAAATCCGAGATCCTCCGCGATCTCTCCGCCGTGCACGGCTGGAGCACCGAGTTCTGGCAATCCTTCGACCGGACCGAGTTCTTCGCGCCTCTGGGAGACGCATGGTCTCCGGCTGACAACGTCCGCCACCTCATCAAGTCGAACCGGCCTGTGGCGCATGCGCTCAAGATTCCCTGGCCGTTCCTTCTGCTGCGGTTCGGGTTCACCCGGCGACCCTCTCGTTCCTACTCAGCGCTGAAGGCGACGTACTACGAAGCTCTGGGTTCTGGACTGAAGGCGGGGCGGTTTGGTGCATCGCAGATCCCAGAAGACCAGAAGACCGAGGAGCGGCGGGAACAGGAACTGGCCAAGTTGTCTCAGACGTTCTCGGATCTCTCCGCGGCGGTTCAGGGATGGTCCGAGGGGGCTCTGGACCGCCTGCGGTTGCCCCATCCGGGATTAGGGTTGCTCACGGTTCGCGAGATGCTCCTCTTCACGCTGTACCACAATACCCATCACGTGCTTGGAGTGGAGCGACGTAGACTCCAACCGTCAGGCGCCCCAGAGTGGCAAAAAGCGTGAAGCCTGGCCTGGTGGTCTGTCAAGGCAGGATTGACCTGCCGGCGTAGCGCCTTGGAGCGCCGGCGGGACGCTCACGTACCCCTAAAGCCCTACCCGGAACCCGACCGAGCCTCTCGCGGAACCCCGCGGAAGGCTCGTTCCGTCCGGCGAGCCTCCCGCGGAGGCGAACGGATCGCTCGTTTCACCCGGCGAGACAACTTCGGAAGCGAACGGGTCGTTCGTTCCACCCGGCGAGCCGACTTGGGAGGCGAACGGGTTGCTCGTTCCGTCCGGCGAGCCGCCCGTTCCGATCACAAGCTGACTCGTTCCATCCGGCGAACCATCCGTTCTGGTTCAAAGCCCACTCGTTCCGGCCGGCGGGCCTTCCGTAGGGGTCACGAGCCCACTCGTTCCGGCCAGTGAGCCTTCCGTAGGGGTCTCAAGCCCATCCGTTCCGGCCGGCAAGCCTCCTGTAGAGCTAAAAAGAAAAGCGGAGTGAGTCCTTCTGGCGTTGCCTGCCTGCGCCCCCTGGCTGGGCTTTCTAAGGAGAGGGGTAAACCGGCAGGGACGATGGGGTGGCACGCGCCTGCCGGCCCTCCTATGCAGAACTTAACGCTTCAGTAGCACCGGAGGCTCTGACACAGAATTCCGTCGGCGTAGCCCAAGCCGCATTCTCCCGTGCAGGTATCGATCTGGGTATCTCCCGGCAAGCATTTGGGGCCCATGGGAAGGGAGCAGTTCGGAACGCAGTAAGTCGAGGCTGAGCACCAGGAGAGCGGGAGTGTGAATTTGCTTTTGAAGCTTCCGGAGTCGGCGAAGCTCTGGCCGCTCCAGACGTCGTAGGTGCCAGAGGGCGAAAGAGTTTTGGTGAGGCCGGGGTAGGGAATGATGGGGTTGATCGGCGCCGTCATGGCACCCGCGTTCTGCACGTCTACATAAACGTCCGCACGAATGTCGCAGCGGTTGTCGCTGCAGTCGTCGATGTCGGCGCCGTTGCCGTTGTTGCAGGCGTTCTGGGTTGGATACATGCCGTGCTTGCCTTCCGAGCACCACACTCTCTGATAGTTCGTGGCGCCGGTTCTGGTGTGCCCGCGGTAAGAAGAGCTGTCACCGGCGGCGTTCAAATGAGCGGTCATGAACTCTTTCAGGAGCCGCCACTGGTTGACGTCGTTCTGCGCCACGGCCCAAGTGGTTCCCCACTGCGATCCGCCATCAGGATCTTTGCGCGCCACCAGGATCGCGTACATCTCGCTGTCACCCCGGTGACCGCCACCGAAGGCGTCATCCCCCAGATCCCAGTTCCACGCCATGCCATAGCGGATCTCGATGCACTGGAAGGCCTCGGCACAGTCCACTCCATTGCCTGGATTGAAAGGTTTGGCGACGAACGGGATCTTGCCGTTCGACGAGTTGGTGTACCCGGGGACGGAGTGGCCGTAGAGCTGCCGCCGATCAGCAAAAGGGAGTCCTTCGAAGCTGCCGCAGTGCAGGTTGAGAGTGGGGAAGAACCGTTGCGCCAGAGCCAGCTCAAGAGGGTCGGGGATGCCGTCCCCGTCAGCGTCCGTGATCGCTCTCGCCGGGCTCGGCAGCACCGCCAGGGCCATCATGAAAACGGCGAGAACCGTGAGTTGCAGGACCGATCGATTCATTGCTCTGCCTCCTGAAGGGATGGGACACGTCATCGTGCGGTCCCACGCCAGGGGCAGAGATCTTGCCAACCGGTAAGGCCAGCGGAATCAATCCGTTGAAAAAAGTGCCTGTCCCAGGCTTGGGACGGCGCCGCAAATTTGGCCGAAATCAGTTCCGGAAACGGGACTTCTACAGCCCCGTCACCCGCACCACCTCTTCAAACGTCGTCACCCCTTCGGCCAGCTTGCGCAGGGCGGACTGCCGGAGCGTCCGCATCCCGTTCTTGGTCGCCTCGCGCTTGATCTCGGGGGAGTCGGCGCCTTGGATGATGAGGTTCTTGACGGCGTCGTCCAAGGGCATGATCTCGAAGATGCCGCTTCGGCCGAGGTAGCCGGTGTTGCGGCACTCGAAGCAGCCTTCGCCTTCTTTCACCTTGACCCGCTTGCCGGGCGGCACGGAGAGGCGGAGCGCTGTGACCTCTTCCGGCTCCAGGTGGCGCTCGGTCACGCAGTGGGGGCAGATGCGCCGCACGAGGCGCTGGGCCATGGCTCCCACGAGGGTCGAGCTGATGAGGAAGCGCTCGATGCCCAGGTCCACCAGGCGGGAGATGGAAGAGGCCGCGTCGTTGGTGTGGAGGGTGGAGAAGACGAGGTGCCCCGTGAGGGCCGCCTGGATGGCGTACTGGGCCGTCTCGCCGTCGCGGATCTCGCCCACCATGATGACGTCCGGGTCCTGGCGCAGGATGTGGCGCAGGGCGGCGGCGAAGGTGATGCCCACCTTGGTCTGCACCTCGGTCTGGTTGAAATCCTGGTAGACCATCTCGATCGGGTCCTCGATCGTGGTGACGTTGATCTCGCGGTTGCAGATGGTCTTGAGCGCCGAGTAGAGGGTGGTGGTCTTGCCCGAGCCGGTGGGGCCGGTCACCAGGATGATGCCGTGAGGACGGGTGATGAAGTCGTTGAAGGTCTGGAGCTCGTCCGGGTAGAAGCCGAGGCCGGAGAGGTCCTGCATCACCACCTGGGGGTCGAAGATGCGCATGACGACCTTCTCGCCGAAAGCCACGGGAAGAGTGGAGACGCGGAGCTCGACCTCGCGGCCGGCGCGGGTCATCTTGACGCGGCCGTCCTGGGGGCGGCGCTTCTCGGCGATGTCCAGGCGGGACATGGTCTTGATGCGGGAGGTCACGGCCGCGTGCACGATCTTCGGCATCTTCTGGATGTCGTGGAGGACGCCGTCGATGCGGAACCGGATCAGGCTGTCCTCGCGCTTGGGCTCGACGTGGATGTCGCTCGCGCGGCTCTCGAAGGCGTGCTGGAGCATGAACTCGACGGCGTTGACTACGTGCTGGTCCGAGGACTCGATCTCGGTCTCGCTCTTCATGCGGACGAGCTGCTCGAGGTTGCCGAGGTCGATACCGGAGTTGAGGTCCCGCTCGGCCTTTTTAACGGAGTGGCGCAGGCCGTAGAACTCGGTGAGGGCCTTCAAGATGTCGGGCTCGGAGGCGATGACGAACTGCACGTCCCGGCCGGCGATGCGCTTGAAGGAGTCGATGCCCTCGATGTCGTAGGGATTGGCAAGCGCCACCCGCAGCTTGCCGCCCGCCATGTCGAGGGGGATCATGCGGTGGCGCTTGGCGAACGGGCGCGACATCTTGGACTCGATGAGGTCCGCGTTCAGGTTCAGGGCGTCGATGCGGACGTGGCCGAGCTTGGCGTCCTGGGCGATGGCGAGGGCGATGTCCATTTCCGTGATGGGAGTGCCCGAGTCGCGCCCGTTGGGCAGCCGGAGCTGACAGATCAGGTCGTAGGCCACGGCCTTCTGCTCGTAGGCGCTGGCGTTGCGCAACCGGGACGGCAGGGCTTTGGCCTCCTGCCGGACGGTTTCGCCCTGTTCGGAAGTGATGTAGCCCTGGCGCACCAGGATGTCCGCGACGATCTCGGGAGTGAGGTTCATACGTCGAGCGCCCTTCTTGGGAGAAGCTTGTAGAGGGCACAGTTTAGCGGACTCGGGCAAAGGGGGCCAGGAAGCGCGGTTTCGACCTCGACGGCCGGCCCCGGTCCCCCTGGTCTTCAAGGACCTGTGCGCCGTCTCGCGGCTGCTGTGGGTAGGGTAACGAGGGGAGCTGAGCCCTGTCGGCGCGCCGACAACTCTTCAAGCGATACCTTTCAGGCAGAATCTCAGGCTTTGTGCGTTGACCTGGGTGCCCCCCTTTGCTAGCGTGCCGGACGCCATGCAGAGCACCGACTCCACGTTCGACGAGCCCCTGAACGAGCTGCGCCGCAGGATCGAGGAGCTGGAGGGCTATCCGGCGGGGAGTGGGCATGAGAAGGAGCTGGACCGCCTGCGCGTGTCCCTCCGCAAGTCCACGGCTGACGTCTACGGCAATCTCAGCCGGTGGCAGAAGACGCTGGTGGCCCGCCATCAGGACCGGCCGTATACGCTCGACTACGTCCAGAACCTCATGACGGACTGGGTCGAGGTGCACGGCGACCGCGCGTATTCGGATGACGCGGCCATCGTGGCCGGGCTCGCGGAGTTTCGCGGCCGGAGCGTGGCCGTGGTCGGGCATGAGAAGGGACGGGACACCAAGGAGCGGATCCAGCGCAACTTCGGCCAGCCCCGGCCGGACGGCTACCGCAAGGCGCTCCGGGTGATGAAGATGGCGGAGCGGTTCCACCTGCCCGTGCTCACGTTCATCGACACAGCCGGCGCTTATCCCGGGCTCGACGCCGAGGAGCGGGGACAGGCCGAGGCCATCGCCCGCAACCTGATGGAGATGGCGGAGCTGGAGACGCCGATCGTGGTCACGGTGACGGGTGAAGGCGGCAGCGGCGGCGCGCTGGCGCTGGGGGTGGGGGACCGTGTCTACATGCTGGAGTACGCGACCTACTCGGTGATCTCTCCGGAAGGGTGCGCGGCCATCCTCTGGAAGGACCAGAACAAGAAGGCCGAGGCGGCCGAGGCCATGAAGATCACGGCTCCCGACCTTCTGGCCCTGGGGGTGGTGGACGAGATCATCCCCGAGCCGCCGGGCGGCGCTCACACGGACCCGGATGCGACCTGCCGGCGGGTGGGTGACGTCCTGCAGACCGCCCTGGATGAGTTGCTGCGCCTTCCCACCAAAGAGCTGATCGCCCGCCGATACGAGAAGTTCCGCAAGCTCGGAGCCTACGACGAGGGATAGCGCCCTGGCGTCTTCGGTGGAGTGGGTGGCCGCGCCGGTGCCGGAGGCCGCTGCCGTCCTCGAAGAGGCGGGGCTGCCGCCTTGGCTGGCCGTGTTGCTGGCACGGCGGGGCGTGGTGGACGCGGAGGGTGCGGAGCGCTTCCTCCATCCTTCCCTG
>CAXTNS010000163.1:0-11639 GCA_964245465.1 uncultured Thermoanaerobaculia bacterium | reverse complement strand
CTGTTCGCATCCGGGTCGGAGCTGCTGCTCCTGCCCATCCAGGACGTCTTCGGCCTGTCCGAGGGGGACCTCGCCACGCTGACGGCCGTGGGCGTGGGGATGACAGGCGTCGGGGGGCTGCTCTTCGGCTGGATGAGCGACCGGTTCGGGCGGCGGGCTTCGATGGCGATTTCGATCGTGGCGTTCTCGCTGGCCAACGCCGCCTGCGGCCACGCCCTGGGATTCGGCACGCTGGTCGCCGCCCGGGCGCTGGCGGGGCTCGGCATCGGCGGCACCTGGGGAGCGGGACAGGCCATGCTGGGGGAGACCTTCCCGCCCGCCCTGAGGGGGCGCTACGGGGCCATCGCCCAGAGCGGCGCGCCGGCCGGGCTGGGACTCGCGGCGATCGTCGGCTCGTTCGTGGCCCCGGAGATCGGCTGGCGGACGGTGTTCCTTCTCTCGGCCGCGCCGATCCTGGTCCTCCTCGCCTGGAAGCAGTTGCCGGAGTCGGACATCTGGCGGGAACACCGCCGGCGCCTGCAGGCCGGAGAGGCCGATCCGATCCATGCCCGGCGGCCCATCCTGGCCCAACTCGTTGCCGCGGACATGGCGGGGCTGTTCACCAAAGCTTTCATCCTGACCATCCTCAACATGTCGGCCTATTGGTTCGCCGTGGTCTGGCTGCCGCGGTATCTCCAGAAGGACCGCGGGCTCTCGATCTTCGGCTCGGGCTGGTGGACGCTGACGTTCGTGGCCGGCTCGTTCCTCGGCTATCTGACCTTCGGCTGGGTCTCGGACGCCATGGGCCGGCGCCGGGCCTTCGCGCTCTACTGCGTCATCACGGCCGCGGGGCTCGTGATGGTGACGCTGTTCTGGGACGTCTTCACCACGCGGCCGGCCGTGGGGCTCGCCTGCATGTTCGTGGCGGGCGTGGGGACGGGAACCTGGTCGTGCTACGGCCCCTACTTCTCGGAGCTGTTCCCGACGCGGGTACGGGGAGCGGCCATGTCGGTCATCATGAACTTCACCCGGGGCGTGCAATTCGTGGCGCCGCTGGTCATCGCCGCCGTCGCCGGCCGCTGGGGCCTCGCGGGAGGCATCTCCCTCGCCGCCGGCTTCGCCGCCCTGGCGGGAGTCTGGGTCTGGACCCTGCCGGAGACGGTGGGGGCGCGTATCGAGGTCTGAAACCATGACAACTGATCCCACCGCTCCTTCCAACCTCGGCATGCGCCGGGCGGTCTCCCGCTGGGAAATCGTCGCTTTCTCGGTCAACGACGTCATCGGCAGCGGCGTCTACCTGCTGCCGGCGGCAGCGGCGGCCATCCTGGGGTTCGCCAGCGTGGGCGCGGTGGTGGTGGCGGGCTTTGCGGTGCTGCTGCTGGTGCTCTGCTTCGCGGAGGCGGCGACCCACTTCGACCGCCCCGGCAGCGCCTACCTCTACACGCGCGAGGCGTTTGGGGAGTTCATCGGCTTCGAGGTGGGGTGGATGACGTGGCTCGCCCGGGTTTCCTCGGTCGCGTCGCTCTCGGTCGGGTTCGCGCGGGCTCTGGGCTATCTGTGGCCGGCGGCCAACGAGGGGATCGGCAAGACGCTCTCGATCATCCTCCCCCTGCTGCTCCTGACGGCCGTCAACGTGGTGGGCGTCAAGTCGGGGGTGCGCACGGCGGTGTTCCTGGCGATCACGAAGACCGTGCCGCTCGTGATCTTTGTCGTGGCGGGTATCTTCTTCGTGCAGTGGAGCCTGGCGACCTCGGTGACTCCGGTCGCGGGATCGGGCACCCTGGGCGATGCGGTGTTGCTGCTCCTCTTCGCGTACGCGGGGTTCGAGAACACGGCGGCCCCGGCGGGCGAGTTCAAGAACCCGCGACGGGACGTGCCGTTCGCCCTGGTGGTCCAGATCGTCATCGTCACCCTGATCTACTCGGCCGTGCAGTGGGTGGCTCTGGGGACGCTGCCCGGGGTCACGGGCTCAGAGACTCCTCTGGCGGACGCCGCCGCCCGGTTCCTCGGCGGCTGGGGCGGGCTGCTGATGACGGTCGGCGGGGTGATCTCGATCCTGGGCACGAACAGCAACACGGTGCTCTCGGGGCCGCGCTATCTGTACGCCTTGGCGCAGGATGGGTTCGGTCCGCGGGCGCTGGCATCTCTGCACCCGAAATTCCGCACGCCCTGGATCGCCGTCCTGTTGCAGACGGCCATCGCGCTGCCGCTCGCCCTTTCCGGATCGTTCGAGAAGCTGGCCATGCTCTCCGCCGTGGCCCGGCTCGCCACGTACTTCGGCACGGCCCTGGCGGTCCCCTTCCTGCGGCGGAAGCTGGGTACCCCGCCAGGGGCGTTTCGCCTCCCTGGCGGGTGGATCATCCCCATGATCGCGGTGGGGCTCTGCGCCGTCTTCGCGGCCAGCGCGACCCGGTACAACCTCATCGCCGGAGCGATCGCGCTGGCGGTGGGCGGCGTGATCTACGCCCTCCGGCGTAGGCCCGCCGCTACCCCGGGTACGGCGTCCTGACGTAACCCCGCGCCTTGTCCCGCGCCTCGTCGGGAGGGTTCGACGTGGCGAGGACGCGCTTGTACCAGAAAAGGGCCTCGTCCCGCCGGCCCATGGCGTCGAGCGCCATGCCCCGGTAGAGACGGCCATAGGCCTTGTAGCTGCTGTCGGTCGAGCCCCGGGTGGGCAGCCCCTCCAGCCGCTCGAAGTAGGGGATGGCGTCGGCGTACTGCCTCCACCTCACCTCGTCGCGGCCCAGCACGTAGAGAGCCTGCTGCACGATGTCTCCCCGGTAGCCGGGCCGCCCCTCGGCGTTGCGGTCCAGGATGTCGAGGAGGTCGCGGCGCGCGTCCGGCCACAGGTTCAGCCGGGCGAAGGAGCGGCCCTCGTAGACGTGGAAGAGCGCGTTGTTGGGATAGCGCTGCCGCAGCCACCGGGCGTAGTGGAGCGAGGTCGCGTAGTCCTTCTCGAAGAGGTAGTAGACCTGGAGCAGGCAGAAGGCGGCCTCGGTGGGGACGAACTGCCCCTTCTCGACGGCCTGCGCGAGCTCTTCGAGCCCCAGCTTGCGGTTGCCCTTGGGGAAGAGACGGGCGAAGGGCTTCAGGATCGGGTACTGGCTGGGCGCGACGTCCGCCAGGTAATTGAAGAGGCCGACCCCCAGGAGCAGGTCCGGGTTCTCGGGGTCGCGCTTCCTCACTTCCCTGAGCAGGCCGAGAGCCTTCTGGCCGTCGCGGGCCGCGCGCAGCCAGTTCTTGCGGTCGGTGTGCAGGCGGCCGCGGAAAGCCAAGGCGCCGGCCTTGAAGAACAGGGCGTCCAGGTCGTCCTTGTCCTTCTTCAGGCGCCGGTCGGAGCGGTCGATCACCTCGTCCATGGCTTTGAAGAAGGCCTTGTCGTGCGACTCGTCGTCCGGATCGATCAGGATCTCCCACCAGGGCGGGAGGGCCTTGAGGAACGGGCCCACCGGGTGCCCGGGGTAGCGCTGCTCGATCTCGGCGAACGCGGCGTTGGCGCCAGCGAAGTCCATGTCGTAGAGGTGGTCGAGCCCTTGACGGACGCCATCGCGGAACGCGGCGTCGTCGAGGACGGACCGCTGCTTGGCCGCCGCGGGAACGGCGGGCAGGAGGAGAAGCGCGAACAGGATAAGGAGAGGACGGATCCAGAAACGCGCTGGGTGCGCCGGGGGTCGTTGCATGGGATTTGGGCCTCCGAATCTGAACGGAGGAAACGAAAGAGACCAGCCTGGGTATTCCTGTCGCTCCCCCTCCCAGAGCGGCCACGTGGGGCCGCCCCTACGACCTCAGGATCCGCCCCGCCTCGCCGTCCCAGCGCCAGGCGGCTTCGGGGCCGTGGAGGTGGACGCCGCCCAGCCAGCGGTCGATGCCGCGGATGCGCACCCAGTCGTCGCGCCCGTCGAGGACCTCGCGGCCGGTGGCGGTGAGGCTCACCCGCTGGGCGCGGATGGCGCCGCTCGGCGTGGCCTCCAAGCGCAGGAGCGGGCGGGGCGGCGAGGCGAGATCGCGCAGGATGCGGGAGAAGGACCAGTCCCCCATGTAGACCCGCTCCTCCATGCGCTGGGTGGCGCGGAACAGCTCTTCGAACGTCGAAGCGCCCTCGGCCAGCCCGCGCAGGATCTGCCGCTCGGAGCGCGACAGGCCGTCCGTGGTCCACGGAAGCTCCTCGAGGTGCCGGCGCAGGGCGCCCGCGAGGAAGGGGAGGGGAGAGGTGTCGCGCCGGAGGAGCGCTTCGAGGCCGGTAGGGTCCGGCCCGCAGAAGGCCCTCCAGGCGGCGCGCTCGAGGAGCTTCTGGCCCTCGTTGACCCGCTGCCGGCGGGGCAGGAGCGAGGCCATCTGGGGAGGCGTGAGCTGCCCCAGGCCATGAAAGGGGATGACGCCCGGGAACTCGCCGATGCAGATCATCGACAGCTCGGTGCCGCCCAGCTTGCGTCCCGCGAAGCCGTCGAGCGCGCGGATCAGCAGAAGCTGGTCGAACAGGTCGTGCTCGAACCAGAAGACGACCTCGTCATAGGAGCGGTAATCCTCCAGGGTATGGTCCCGGCGGGTGAGGTCGGCGAGGGCGGATTCATAGTCCGCGTACCCACTCTCGGCGAGGTAACGGGCGCGCACTTTGCGCCAGCGCTCCGGCGGCAGCCCCCCCGGCACCGGACCCTCGTGCAGCACGTCCGCCGTGACCGCCACTTCACCCGTGACCCCGGCGAGCCGGATGAGCTCGGCCGCGATGTCGCCGTTCGTCACGTGGAGCATGCGCCGTGCCGGAGCGAGCCGCACCATGCTGCCGATCGGCAGGGTGTCGTTGAGCGAATCGGATGTGGGAGGGGCCGCGACGGAGGGAAGAGCCGGGAACCGGAAGCCGCACTGCCGCATCAGGTCGGCGGCGGTGAGGGAGCGCGAAGGGTCGGGGTTGGACATGGCGAGGATCGTCCCGGACGGGACGGACGCATACAGCCCTGCCAATATTCTAGTGCAACGGAAGAGGCGCGACACTTCCGGGATTGTCACTCCCTGTCCTTGGAGATCTTATCCTTGGAGATCGGGCCGACCTTGCCCTGGGTGGCCTGTAGGTAGTCGCCGGGAGCGAGGAGGATCTGCGTCCCCCGCGTGCCGGCCGAGACGGAGACGACGTCGAACAGCTCGACCGTCTCGTCCACGAACACGGGGTAGTCCTTCTTGCCCGCGAGGGCCGTCACTCCCCCGCGCACGTAGCCGGTGAGCGGCTGCACCTCCCGCAGGGCCACCACGTCCGCCTTGCGGTCCCCGGAGACGCGGGCCAAGGCCTTCAGGTCCAACTCGGCGTCGCCTGGCACCACGGCGAGCAGCACGCCCGTCCGGTCCCCCCGGGCCACCAGCGTCTTGAACACCTGCTCCGGGGGAAGGCCGATCTTCCCGGCAACCGTCTCGGCGGAGAGGTCTTCCGGGTCCACCTCATAGTCGCGCAGCTCATAGGGGATGCCGAGGGAGTCGAGCAGGCGGGCGGCGTTGGTCTTCATCAGGGCCCCTAGTTCTACTTTGTCAGACAGACTGTGCCTCCAAGGCCCTCCCCCGCCAGGGATTTCAATCCCTGGCGGGGGAGGGCCAGCGCCTGACGGAGTCTTACTTGCCGGCCTTGGCGGGATCCTTCTTGACCGTCTCGAGGTTGATGTTGATCTTCACGTCATCGCCCAGCATCGCGCCGCCGGCGTCGAGCGCCTTGTTCCAGACGATGCCGAAGTCCTTGCGGTTGAGGGTGGTCGTGGCCTCGAAGCCGGCCCGGGTGTTACCCCAGGGGTCCTTGGCCTGGCCAAGATAGGTCACCGGCAGCGTGATGTCCTTGCTGACGCCGTGCATGGTCAGCGTGCCCATGACGTTGTAGGTGTCGCCCGAGGCCTTTTTAATCGACTTGCTCTTGAAGGTGATCTCCGGGTACTTCTCGACGTCGAAGAAGTCGGCACCCCGCAGGTGCTTGTCGCGGTCGGCCACGTTGGTGTCGATGCTCGCGGCCTTGATCTTGAAGTCCACCGAGGAGCTCGCCAGGTTCTTCGGGTCGAGATCCACCGTGCCGGCGAAATCGTTGAACCGGCCCCGCGTCTGGCTGACCAGATGGCGCACCTGGAAACCCACCTCGGAGTGGCCGGCGTCGATGGCGAAGGTCTCCGCCTTGAGCGGCAGAGCGGCGAGGAGGGAAAGGGCAGCAGCGGCAAACAGCTTGCGATTCATGACGTTCTCCTGGAAAGGTCCCTTGTCGGGATGTTTGTCGGGTTAAAAGTTTCAGTGATGCCCGGCCCGGACGGCGTCCAGCAGCCGGAGAAGCCGTTCCTGCTCCTCGGGTCCGAGCATGGCGACCGCTTCGGCGTCGGCGGAGTCGACCGGCTCGTCCAACCGCTCCACCAGCTCGGTCCCCGCGGTAGTGAGCCAGCAGAGCACCTGGCGGCGGTCTTCCGGGCAGCGCTGGCGGCGCACCAGCCCTTTGACCTCCAAGCGGTCCAGGAGCCGGGTGACCCCCGGAGCGTGCTCGACCATCCGTTCGCCGATCTCCAGCGTCGGCAGGCCCTGCTCTCCCGCCCCGCGCAGGATGCGCAGCACGTTGTACTGCTGCACCGTAATGTCGTACGGCTCCAGAACCCGCCCGACGACGCGCCGGACGAGGTCCGCGGTGCGAATCAGTGCCACGACGACCTCCTGACCCCGCGAGCGGAAAGGCTTGCCTTGCCGGATCTCCTTCCGCAGCGGGCTCATCTCTTCCATGAAGGAAGTGTACGGAGTCAATAATTGACATGTCAAGTGTTCTGTCGCGAATCATTGCCGGGCTCATTGAAATCCTCCGGCGCACCCCTTGCAGTTCCCCCGACTGTGCTGGTCTACGGCGACGCCAAGCGAGTTGAAGACCCCCGAGAGAAGGCTGCGAGAATCCGCGCCGGCTTGGAGCGGCTGGAAACGGCTGAGCCGCCGATCGAGCGGCACGCCCTGCTGGCCGAGCTGTTGATCGAGGCGGGGGAGCTGGAGCAGGGACTCCTAGACCAGCAATTCTGTCTCCACCAGGAAGAGTGGCCTGGCCCATTGGGAGAAGCCGCTTCGCGTCTGACCCGGGCCGTGGCTGGAGAGCTGCTCCTCTCCTTTCGCACCTGTGGCGCCCTGCCGGCAATCACAGCCATCCAGAAGGCCCTGGAGACCCTGTCCGCTCTGGAGCTGCCGGCGGAGGTCACCGTTTCAGTCCCCGAGGGTTATGCCTTCTATGGCCTCTATCCCGAAACCTTCTTCTGCGCGGCGGAGACGTTGTGCAAGAAGGGGAGTGGGCCTTGGTACGTCATCGGCATCCGGAGCATCGGCACCGGCCTCGCGGCGGCGGTGGCCGCTGTCGCGGGAGAGCGTGCGTCCGTGGCCAGCGTGCGGCCGGTAGGACATCCTTTTTCACGTGAGATCATGATCGGCCAGCGGCTCGAAGCCAAGTTGCTCGCGGCGGTGGGCTTCGCGATATTCGCCATCGTGGACGAGGGGCCGGGCCTCTCCGGCAGCTCCTTCGGTTGCGTGGCCGACTGGCTGGAGGACCGTGGGGTCGCTCCTCAGGACGTCTTCTTTTTCCCCAGCCACCAGGGGAGTCTGGGGCCCTATGCCAGCGAGCGGCACCGGAACCGGTGGGACCGGACGCGCCGGCACGTGGTGGAGTTCGAGCGCGTGTTCACCTCTCCCGAGGCCGGCTGGCCCTTTACGCGCTGGACCGAGGACCTTACGGGCGAGCCCAAGGGAGCGCTCGAGGACCTGAGCGCCGGACGCTGGCGTGAGCTCCTGTTTCCCGACCGCTCCCAGTGGCCGGCCGTCGACGTCCAAGGCGAGCGGCGCAAGTACCTGCTGCCGGCCGGGGGCCGTCGCTGGCTCCTGAAGTTCGCCGGGCTCGGCCGCTACGGCCGCGAGAAGCTGGCCTTGGCTGAGGCCCTCGGAAAGGCCGGTCTGATCCCACCCATCACCGGGCTACGGTACGGGTTCCTGGTAGGACCCTGGATCGAGAACGCCCGTCCGTTGCCGCTGGCTCCCGAAGTAGACCGTCTGGCCCTGCTCGACGCCGTGGCTCGCTATCTCGCCTTCCGTGTCTCCAACTTTCCAGTGCTGAAGGACCGGGGGGCCAGCCCCACCGCTCTTTTCGAGATGGCGTCGTTCAACATCGAGCGCGCCCTGGGACCTGATCTCGGATGGGCCGTCCAGGAGTGGCAGGGCCGCCTGCCGGAGATCACTCGTCTGGAGCGGCCTGTCCTCACGGACAACAAGATGCACGCCTGGGAGTGGCTGGTGATCCCCGAGGGGAAGATCCTCAAGGCCGACGCGCTCGACCACCACCGCGCCAACGATCTCGTCGGTCCCCAGGATTCCGCCTGGGACCTCGCCGCGGCCGCTGTCGAATTGGATCTGGACGAGACCGAGCTTGCCTTTCTGGCCGATGCTGTGGCGCGTTGGAGCGGCGTACCCCACACCAAGGCGGTCCAGCTTGGGTTCTACACCGTGGCCTATCTTGGCTTCCAGGTGGGACGATACACTCTTGCTGCCGAAGCCCTGGAGCATTCCGTCCCCGCCGAATCCGCCGGCCTGCGTTCCGAGGTGGAACGCTACGCCGGCCAGCTCCGTAACGTCCTGGCATGACGGGCGGCCTGAGCGGAACCCAGCCGTTGTACGATGCTCGCCCTATGGATCCTGAGACACAGCGTCTGATCAGCCTGCTCAAGGTCTGCCTCAAGATCTTGGGCGTGACCAATCGGGAGGTGGCCCGGCGCATGGGGATGAGCCCGAGCTACATCAGCAAGCTCTTCTCCGGGGCGAGCGAGTTGCGGCTCGACCACGTGATCCGCATCTGCCGGGCGGCCGACCTCGAACCCACGGAGTTCTTCGCGCTCGCCTATCCGCGGCAGCCGGCAGGCGCCTCTCCCGCCGCATTCAAGCTCCGGGAGCTGTTGCAGAACCTGCAGCCTCCGCCACCTTCCCAACCAAGACCGGCGGAGCCTCTCAGCGAGGACAAGCTTCAGGGGATGCTGAAGGAGACCCTGGAAAAGATGTTGGGGCGGAGTGAGGAGTAGGGGCGGCCGGTGTGGCCGCCCTTACAAGCACCTCTGGAACCGGCTCAGGGTTCCATCTCGGGATAAGGCCGCCCCCGCGGGTCTCGCTCCGGTTTGTAGAGGAAGTCGATCACCTGCCGCAGCAGGGTGAGATTCAGGTACTTCATCTCGACGGCCTTCCGGAGCATCAGGACGGAGGCGAAAAGCTCCCGCTGGATCTGCAGGGAGAGGAAGACGTCCGTGGATTCCAGGACGACCCTCGCCGCTTCATCCGCCCGGTGTTGCCGAAGCCAGACAGCCCCAAGCTCCAGCCCGGCCAGAGCCCCCTTATAGGGCAGGCCTGCTTCTTCGAAGCCCTGCTTCACCTCGGTCAGAGCTCGCTCGGCGTCCTCGAGCTCCTCAAGAGCCTCGTGGATATGTCCTTCCAACCAGCGGACCTTCATCTCGTTGACGCGGCCACCAGGGTCGAGCTTGCGCCCTCTCAAATCCCGGAGCGCCGATTGAGCCTCCCGGTACCGACCACAGTCCACGAGAAACCAGGCGTGAGATTGGATGGCGGAGAAAGCGAGCCTGGGATCGAGCCTTTCATTGATGGAGGCCAGCCCACTCTCAATGCTCCGGACCGCGTTCTCAGCGTCGCCTCGGTAGCCCATGAAAATGCCCTTCATGATGAGAGCGCGTCCGGCGAGGTGCTCATCTCCGTGCCGCCGGTAGATGGAGGCTACGATGTCCAGGGCATTGCACGCTGGATCAAAAGAGCGCCGGGCTGTGTACTGAGAGGCCAGAATGTCGAAGAAGCGGGCTCCGAGGAGATCATTCCGGGTTCCGAGCAGAAACAGCTCCGTGGCCCGGTTCAGGGCCTCGTCCGCTTGGTCCAACTGGTCCGCGACTCGATAAGCGTTCCCCAGTTCGACCCACGCCCGGCAGCGGAGATCCATCAACTTCTTGAGCCCGTGCTCCTTTTCGTCCAGACGGTCCACCAAGAGCATAGCGCAATGGGCGAGCTGGACCATCTGGTCCGGACTCTCGTGCCGAAGGGACCAGCTCCGCTCCAGGAGCGCGTTGTAGGCGGGCAGTCCCTGGAGGTGGGGAGGCAGATCCTGGAGTGCCTCTAGTCCGCCGGAGGCGAGGAGAGCCAGGACCTCTTGCTTTCTATCTTCTGGAGTTTTGAGGGGAGGAAGGTCCGTGCCGAGCTGCTGGACGAACGCGAATGCCCGATCCAAGGCTTCGTCATAGTTCTCCTCCAGGGGAGGAGAAACCATCTCGGGGATGCTCTCCAGACTGAACAGCCCATAGAGCTGAGGCATCAGTCTGGCGTTGCACTCCTCACAGCCGTGGATCAGATGCGCAATCACGGCGCGGCGGCGTTCAACCGGCATGCCGCCATGCACAAGTTCTTCCAGCTCCGTCGGAGTCGGATGATGGTTCACAGGTTTTCCTCCCTAGCCCGTATATTCTCTCACAACATAGGAATCGTTACCAGTTTTCACCACCGCGGGCTGCCGTTCAGGTTCAATGGTTCCCGTTGGGGTTGATCGCGCCACCCTCGTCCGCACTGTCCAGTTGTATAGGAATGATCAGAACGGTCAGCGAGTTTCCATTGGGATTGATAGCCCCTCCCTCCTTCTGCCAGGGAGCTGTCCGCGCCTGAGGAGTGCCACTTGGCAATTGTCCGGTCAGCCAGCTCCAAACCTTCTGGAGGGTGTCTGCCAAGGGGATTCCGCTCTCCCAGAGTCCCACGGCATGGGAGGGGGCCGGGGCCGTTAGGGAGAGCGCCGCTAGTAGTCCGATCGTAGTCAGGACCATCCGATTTCGCCTGGACATGGAAACCTCCTCCTATGAGACCCGCGGAGAGCGGGCGAGCATAATGCCCCTCAATGACCGTCTCGCGATCAGGGGCGGATTCTCCCTCTTTTTCTCCCCTTCAGAGAGATTATTATCCTCTTGTCGTGCTCTCACGTCGAGCCACGAAGGAAGATCATTTATCCTGAAGGGTGCTACGAAGACGTATCTTGTGGACAGAATTCCTCCGATTCCTGCTCTTCCCAATGGGCACGGAATCGGTGGATCCGCTCCAGGGTTTCGCCGAAGTTCCCCTGAAAGCAGACGGCGCGGTCGTCCACGAAGACATGGGCGGCCGGTTTGCGGTCGGTCACTTCGGCGACCCAGCGGTCGAGCCCGTGCTCGGCCAGCCAGGCCCGGGCGTCATCGCCCCAGCGGGTGGTGAAAACGATCACCTGGAAGCCCCGTTCGTTCAGCTCGCGCAGGAACTCCTCGGCACCCGGGCGGGGCGGGTCCCAGTGCTTCTCGTGCTTCCAGCCGGTGTAGGCGTCGAGCACGCCGTTCAGGTCGACACAGACAATGGGACGATTGTCGTTCATTCAAATGCCTCCATGGCATGCTAGTTGCACCTTTGTAGGACCTGGCATCGGTTTCTGTCAAGGGAGGATCTCCATGATCCAGAAGGGCGTTCACATCGAGCCCGCGCAGGGGAAGCTGGGAGTGTTGCTGGTGGGACTGGGCGCGGTCTCCACCACGTTCATCGCGGGGGTGGCGGCGGTCCGGCGGGGGTTGGGCAAGCCCATCGGCTCGCTGCCGCAGATGGGGACCGTCCGCCTGGGCAAGCGGACGGCGGACCGG
>CAXTNS010000162.1:0-11672 GCA_964245465.1 uncultured Thermoanaerobaculia bacterium | reverse complement strand
TCCGGTTCGGAGGGAGGGGGAGCCGGGAACTCAACCGGCCCTCCCTACCCCTATCCGGCGGTGGTCCCTGGCGGGACCGCAGGGGTCAATCGGCGAACGTCTTGGGGTCGAAATCGACTCCGTGCTTCTTCAGGAGGGTCATGAACTCTTCCAGGAAGGTGACCTTCCGGTGATGCGCTTCCTGGTTCAGGACGTATTTCTTTACGGTGGGCACCTGGGAGGCGCTGACGGTGAAGGCGCCATAGCCTTCCTGCCAGGCAAAGTCCGGCGGCGCATCAGGCCGGTCGTTGAGCCAGTGCGAGGAGGCACCCTTGAGGCGCTTGAGCATCTCGGCGACGGATAGGGTCGTTCCCCAACCCGTCAGCAGGTGAACGTGGTCCGGCATGCCGCCCACGGCCAGGAGGACGCCGCCATGTCCTCGAAGCACGCCTCCCATGTAGTCATAGAGCGCGTTCCGCAGCTCTCCGGTGATGACCGGCATCCTGTATTTTGTGCTGAAAACGAGATGGTACCGCAAATGCACGTAGGTGTTCGGCAAGAAGGCCTCCTTGAAACGCTGCTTTTAGAAACTGGTACCGTAAGCATAACATCCTGCGGGCCCGCCAGGGACCACCGTCGATAGCCAGGGATTTCAATCCCTGGCGGGAGGGGGGCGGTTTCCGTGAACGCGGTGGTGGCGATCGTGCGTGACCGCGGTGGCGACTCCGCCCTGACGGCCATCGTGGCCGTGGAACCGGGGGCCGGCCCCCCACCAGAGATTGAAATCCCTGGCTACCGACGGTGGTCCCTGGCGGGACCGCGATTTTGTGCCCCGGCGCATGGGATAGACTTTGCCCGTCTATGCCTCTCGACCATAATGAGCTGTGCGACGTGTTGGGCGTCGAGCGGAGCCGGTCTCGAAACCGTCGCCCTGGCCGAAGGATCTGCCCGCTCGCGTCGTGGCCGTGCGCGACCTCTTGGCGGAACTTGGAGAAGCAACGGCCGACGAGATCCCGCGCCGTTTCAAGGGCGTTCAGGCGGAGCAGGCGGAGAAGCTCCTCGAAAGCCTCGCGGCAGTGGGTGTGGCGATCGAGATCACAGTTGGAACGGAGGCGAGGAAGAGTTGGGGTTTGATGCGGTGAGGAAGGCGTCGTGCGAAGCTCTCGTAGAGCCTCACCATGATCCAGCAGGTACACGGATAAGGGGACCCGGCCTTCCTTGGTGGCAGGGGGAATCACGGTTGCACGGAATCCGTGAAAGAAGTAGGATCTCAATGGAGAGAGTGATGGCGTGATTGTCTCCTTTGGCGACAGGGCGACGGAAGCTCTCTTCCATGCTCGTGGAGGCGAGCCGGCAGGGAGGTTCCCTCCCAATGTCGTGGCAGCGGCCCTCCGAAAGTTCGACGTGCTCAACGCGACTCGAAGCCTCCAAGACCTGGCTGTGTTGCCTCCTGTGGAACATGACAGCCTCTCAGTCGTGTTACTCACGCCTGGAGACCCCGCCAGGGTAAAACCTCATGCCCGAGTGATGCTGGCAGTGTCCGCCCGAGGAAGGTCAACCCGGTGGTCGTAGTTGCTCCCAATGACAGCTCCACCTGAAGGGGGGCCTCCGTAACAGCCGAAGTCTGATGTCATGATCACGCTGAACCAATACAACTCAAGGCAGGCTAAGGAATCGCGGCTCTTGTGACAGACGAAGAGCTGAGCCGAGAAGCCATGTGGCTGCGCCGTGCTTCTGGACAGACTGAATGAGCCGTATCCTGGTGACGGGCGCGACCGGTTCCATCGGCTGCCGCCTCGTACTCGCGCGGCGGGCGGGAAGCCTGAATAAAGCTTGGATCCCGGATGCGGACAACCCAGGAACGAGGCATTGAACGAGGGGCTTCTTGAGAACTACAATCCTATTGGTGTCATGGGACCATGGGCGCATGCGTATGATTTTGATCCCTCTGATGTGTGGAGCCTCCAGATGTTGGGTACCAGGATATTTCTCAGCTCGACCTTCCGCGATCTGAGAGATGAAAGGCAGGCGGTCGAAGAGGCGATCAACAGGTTGTCTATGAGCTTTGTGGGCATGGAGCACTTCGGAAGCTTCCCGGAGGCTCCGCTCGATCGTTGTCTCCGGCTGCTGAAGACGGCGGACCTGGTAGTGCTTCTGCTGGGATTCGAACCCGGCTCCAGGATTCCTGGAGCTGAACAAACCTATACCGAAGCAGAGTACCAGGCGGCCAGGGAAGGCAGGAAGCCGGTCCTGGCATATCTCAAGGATTCTTCCTCATACTCGGTTCCCAAAGGTCGCGCTCTGGATCCGCCGCACTTGATCGAGGACCTGAGGAGCTCGGTAGGGGTCTCGCTTTTTCAATCTCCCCACGATCTTGCCTGGAAGGTTTCCGCTGACGTCGCACGCGAGCTCCTGGTATCACGAGGAATTATGGCGGCACCTCGCGAAGACGAGGTGGTAAGGGCTGTTTTTGGCAAGGTCCTGCAGAATCAGGAGTCGCTCATAACCATCCTCGAGGAGCGCGCGAGGATGATCGTTGATTGGCTTAGCAAGCGGAACTCTCACGGACATCTCAATCCTTATATATCGCGGTTCAAGCATCTTCATGGCAAGCACGTGCAGATGATCAGGGATGGCGAGATGGTCAAGGCTCACGAAACCCTCAGCGCCATCAAAAATCACCTTGACATTACGCGAGATACAACTTTGACCGAATCTGAAAAGTCGCTGGCACCGGATCTTCGTTACAACATCGTCGTTCCTCCAGAAGTCGAGAGCATCGTGCGCGGCAGGTATCTGGCAGGCCTCCCAGGGGATGGTGTTGACACGCCCTACGAGGCGTTGTTGATGTACGAGTACATGCTTCGCGAAGAGCTTTGACCAGAAAAGCTGACATGGAAAGCCCCGACGACTACTACGCCGAGATCGAAAGCATTCTGTCCTCGTGTGATCTCGCGGGGAATATCAGGATCAACGCCTTTGCGGAGCTGGCGACGAGTCTGCCTTTGTCCGTGCAGCGCGAGCATGAATGGTGCCATCGGGAAATTCAGACCTCTTCCGGCATCGGCCTGTTCCAGTTTCTGCTGTTCAACCTGATCCATAAACGGTCGGGTGCGGATGAAGAGACCGGTCTGTACCGCTCCATTCTCAGGGAGACCGTTTCGCGCTCCTTTCTCGTGCACGAAGGATTGGCCACATACGTCAGTTTCGTTTATCTCTTGTACTCGGCCCCGGAGCATGTGGACCGTTATATGGAGTCGCTGCCCCAATCCTACAGGAATGCCTTTCGGCAATGTGGCAGGCTTCTTCCTCGGCCGGTCCCCATGAAGGACGGCGACAAAATGGCCTACAGTTATAAGGCCGTCGCCGTCCTGACCGGGATCCTCCTCTGCTCACCGCCCATACTGGAGTACTATAGAACGAGAGCGGAGCTTCTCGAGGATCCCGCAAGATACATCACTGAAGAGTCGCCCGACCAGGCGCTGTCGAGGCTGAACGAGCACGCCTACTCATTCCAAGCCTTCACGACACGGTTCCGTCAGGACATGATGAGCGATCTCGAGGAGCTGACCTATGTCAGGACCACTTCCCATGAGAAGGCGGACAAGCTCTTGCAAAGGAAGTGGTTGGAGTGGACGGCCCGTTTCCAGCGTGGCGCCGCCGTCTTTGGATTTGAGCATCACGTCACCGATGCGTTGAAGCTGTGTGGACAGTTGAATGGCCTGAGACATTCATGGCGGATCGAAGACATCGTTCCTGAGGTGCGACTCGTTGAGGGACTCTCCGAGTCGATGTTCAGTGCAGCGAGCATCGCCTTGCCCGATACGGTCAGGGTCGAAGTGGTCCAGGAGTTACATGATCTCGGCGATGTAATGAGCTACTTTGAACGCTTGCTTGGAAGTGATGGGAGGTACCTGCTCTGTATCTGGGATCGGAACGAGGAGACGAGCTCAGCGAAGCTCTCCGTGGAATCCGGTAAGGATGGTAATCCCCTGCTTGCCTATACGTCCGAGGATTCCTGTACCGTGTATGTCGTGGATCTTTCCAGGCAGGCTTTGAGCCTGAACCCTGATGCCATCAGTTGTACGAGAATGCTGGTGCCTACAGCTCTCCTGTCTCGGCTGGCTGGAAATTTTGACCGTCCTGGTTGGTTTTGTGTCGCCCACGGTGAACCCTACATCTTGAAACAGTATTTCCTTTACTCTCAATTCCCCTCGCCGCCATACTTGGTGCTCCCAAACGTGCTCCTTCAATTCAAGAATGCGTGGAAGTTGATTGGATCTGTGCATACGTTGCTGCCTGAGCACAAGGACAAAGCGTTTTACGGCATTTTCGACAGTGTACCTCGAATGTATATAGTGCGTGTTCTTGGCGAGTACATGTTCGCTTTTTCTGATGGCGGATACCAGGAAAACTTGTTTGCCGAAAAGATCGAAGAAGCTGGAGCCAAGCCGTGGTGGACGCAAGACGACGAGGCGGATTCCGAGAAACTGTCGATGCTGCTTCAATGCATGGTCCTCGGGCATTACATCCTTCGGACAGCGGATGAACGGGAAGAGAAGCAGCACGGAAAGCACGCGGGCATGGGCGGTTCCGATGCGGAAGACAGCTTGGATGGAGGCCGCCGATATGGATGTTGACGTAAGCTTTGAGGCAGAATATCAGGACGGTCAAATTCAATTGAACGTCGCGATGGAGAACAAGTCTTCGCGGCAACTGTCCGTTCGTCAGCTTTTGCTCTCCGATCCCTCGGGCAACACCCGTGACGTGCTCGCGGAGCCTGACGCGAGCGTGGCGATGGATGAGGTTACGAGAGCGGAGCTTTTCGAAGGGACGCAGCTCGTCTTCCGTGCACATTGTGTGTTTCAGCTTGGCGGCCACGACCGTTCGGTCCACTTCATAAAAGATTGTTGGCTGGCCTGGGACAAGGAGGAGCAGGCATTGCGCGTCGCGGGCTCGATCTACCAGGAAGCAGAGAGCCAAGCCATGCAGGCACTGGCGTCAGGCGATGTCGATGGTGCAATCCCTCTGTTCCTCCAGGCTCTGAAGGAGGCGGAGCGTCAAAAGAATCCGTCAGCCCTGGATAACGTCCTGGGGAATCTCGGTTCTGCGTATCTGACCAAAGAGGACGATGCAAGGGCAGCTTTCTTCACACGCAACGCGCTGGAGGTCGAGGATAGACTCTTCAGCAGTCCCAACAAGCTCAACTGGCTTTTGAACCTTGCCTGGGCGCAACTGTCGAGCGGGCAAGGTTCGGCGGCGACCCTTTCCTTCGAAAAGGCTCTGGCGCGAGCCCGAGAGGCCGGTGACGAACGGTCTATCGGTGTGGCAATGGCAGGGATCGCAAACTGTTTGCGGAGCGAAGGAAAGATCGACGAGGCCGAGAGCTTTTTTCTCCAGGCTATCAGCTCTGCGCGCAAGATCGGTGACAAAGTGGCGCTCTCGCGGAGATTGGGCAATCTGGGTCTGGCCTATGACAACGCCGGTCGCCATGGGGAAGCGATTGGTCCCCTGAGCGAGGCTCTTGAAACCGCGGAAGGAATCGGCGACAGAACCTATGTAGTTCGATGGCTCGAAACGTTGAGTTCCGCCTGCGGCAGGACGGGAGATCCTCGCCCTGCCATTGTTGCCGGTGAGCGGCTCGTCTCCAGCTCCAACCTTCAATGGAGTCCCCAAGAGCTGCTCAATTGTCTCGGGCTGGCCGGGCTGAATTATTTTTCAGGTCGGCAGCTCGACAAGGCCAAGGAGCTTTGGGGCCGTGCGCTTGCTCTGAGCCGTGAGGTCGAGGATCCCAGGAGCGAAATGCGCCTCTTGTTGAACATGGGAAACATAGGATTGCTGACGAACAACCTGCCAGAAGCGTCGGAGCTCTGGCGGGCAGCCTTCGATAAGGCAAAGGCTCTGAGAGACCTGGAGCCTGGGCGGTACTGCCTGGAAAGCTTGAAGCGTCTGCCAGAGCCTCATCAGGATGCGGGAGTGATCAGCAGAATGGAGGATGAATACGAGCAGATGAAGATTGATCGATGGCTCGATGAATAGCGTACGGGAATGCAAGCGCGTGGCCCGGTGGTGAAACCGTTGCTCCTGCCCGGCGCCCGCGGGAGCACGGGGGGGCTCGGGTCACCCATGAGGCCGGCCGGTCCACCCCGATCCCAAAGGCCTGCCGCCTCTGCTAGACTTCCTCCCGACTCGAGATACCGTCTTTCCGTCACAGAGATGACCGACTGTTGAACTGAGCCCGAGCCCATCCGCCTTGCTCCGCGAGATCCATGTCCGCAATCTGGCCGTCCTGGCCGAGGCTTCCGTCGAATTCGGCGAGGGGTTTAACGTGCTCTCGGGCGAGACGGGGGCGGGCAAGTCCATCGTGGTGGACTCGCTGTCGCTGCTGGCCGGGGCGCGGGCGAGCGCGGAGATGGTGCGCACGGGGGCCGAGGCGCTGACGGTGTCCGGCGTGTTCGAGCCGGAGGGGGACGGCTGGCAGGCGGTGCTGGAGGAGGCCGGTCTGGAGGCGGAGGGAGTGGAGGTCCTCATCCGCCGCGAGATCGGCAGGAGCGGCCGGAACCGGGTGTTCGTCAACGATCAGCCCACGACCCTGCGCCTTCTCGCGGATCTCGCTCCCTATCTCCTGCGCATTCATGGCCAGAGGGACGAGCTCGGGCTGATCGAGCCGGACCTCCAGCGGGCGATGCTCGACCGGTCCGGCGGTTCCGAGGCCGGGCCTCTCCTTACCCGGGTGGCCGAGACGTTCGACGGCTACACGCGTCTGGCGGAACGGCTGGAGCGCCTTTCCGGGGACGACCGGATGCGTCGCGAGAGGCTGGACCTGTTGCGCTTCCAGGCCGGAGAGATCGACACTGCGAAGCTGCGGGCTGGTGAGGACGCCGATCTGCGGGCCGAGCGGGACGTGCTGAGGAACGCCGAGGCCATCACCCGCTCGCTGGGCACGGCCCTGTCGCTGCTGTTCGACGAGGAGGGCGCGGCCGTGGAGCGGGTGGGCAAGGCCCGGTCCCTCCTCGCGGAGGTGGAGGCCTGGGAGCCGCAGGCGGCGGCTTGGGGGACGGAGCTGGAGGAGGTGAGCATCCGCCTCTCGGAGACGGCGCGCTCGCTTCAGCACCGGCTCGACGGTCTGGAGGCCGATCCGGCGCGGCTCGACTTCGTGGAGGAGAGATTGGCCCTGATCGAGCGCCTCTGCCGCAAGCACGGAGGGGATTCAACCGCCGTGCTGGCCCGGAGGTCCGAGATCGAGGTCGAGCTCGCCGAGTTGGAAGGGGATGACGCGAACCGCGACGAGCTGGAAGCGAAGGTGGCCGCGGCCTTGAAGGAGTACCGGGAGGTGACGCTCGCCCTGTCGAAGGCCCGCGAGGCCTGGGGCAAGGCCCTGGTGGAGCGGATCGAGGGGGAGCTCAAGGATCTGGGGCTCGCCCGTGCACGGCTGGCCGTAGCTCTGGAACGCCGCAGGCGGGCGGGGAGCCCCCTCGTGGCGGATGGGGAAGAGGTCGACTTTGGCCGGGACGGCATCGATCAGGTCGTCTTCCTCTTCGCGCCGAACCCTGGAGAGACGCCGCGTCCGCTGGCCAGGATCGCCTCGGGGGGCGAGCTGTCGCGCATCCATCTCGCCCTGCAGCTCGCTTCGCGGGGCGAGGCCGAGAAGGCGAATCCCACGCTGGTCTTCGACGAGGTGGACACGGGCATCGGCGGTGCCGAGGCCGCCGCCCTGGGGGCCAAGCTCCAGCGCCTGGCCAAGGGCGGGCAGATCCTGGCCGTGACCCACCTGCCCCAGGTCGCGAGCCACGCCGACCTCCACTTCAAGGTCAGTAAGACGGTGGACGGGGGACGCACCAGCGTGCGGGTGGAAGAGCTGGGCTCCGGCTCCCGCGTGGAGGAGGTGGCCCGCATGCTGGCCGGCAAGAAGATCACGGACCTCTCTCTCTCCCACGCCCAGGAGCTGATCTCCGGGGCGGCGCGGAAGCGGCGGTGAGCGTCCCCCTCTGGCATTGGGGCGATCCCGTCGAGCCCCTGCGAGCCCTCCTGGCCCGGGGTGGCGTTCTCGCCTTCCCCACGGAGTCGAGCTACGGGCTGGGGGCCGATCCCCGGAACCCGGCGGGGGTCGAGGCGATCTATCGGATCAAGGTGAGGGAGGCGGGCAAGCCGTTGCCGGTGGTCGTCTCGGGGAGAGACCAGCTCGCGGATTTGGGAGTCGATCCCAACCTTTATATAGTGGAGTGTCTCTTGGAGCACTGGCCGGCGCCGCTCTCGGCGGTCCTTCCGATCGCCCGGTCCGCCCGCCTGTTACCGGCTTCGGCCGGTACGGGAACGCTGGCGGCGAGGGTGCCGGATCACGAGGAGCTGCTGGGGCTTCTGGAGGAGATCGGGCATGGCCTGACGTCGACCAGCGCCAACCGGAGCGGCGAGGAGCCGATCCTGGATCCGGCCGAGGTGGCGCGGCTGCTTGATGGCCAGGACGCGGTGGTGGTCGACGGCGGCGTGCTGCCGGGTGGGCCGCCTTCGACGCTGGTGGCAATAGAAGGGGAGCGGCTGGTGGTTCTACGAGCAGGGAGATTTCCCGCCGAGCGGCTGATGGAGACGTTCGCGCAATCGTCTACGGGAGAGAGCCGGTATGAAACATCCAAGAATTGACTTCTCGATTCGGGCGGCCCTGCTCTTGATGGCAGCGTTGCTTTGCGCGGTTCCGATGTTCGCGGGGGCTGCGGGGACCGCGGCGCCTGCCGCCAGGAAGGACGATGCCGCGGCGGTTGCCGGAGCCATACCGTCCGGCGCGCTGCCCACGTTCCCGCTCGCCGAGGTGCAGCGGGGCCAGCACGGCTATGGCCTGTCGGTGTTCGCCGGCACGGAGCCCGAGCGGTTCGACGTCGAGGTGATCGGCGTCATGAGGAACGTCGGCCCGGACGTGAGCTACATCCTGGCCCGGCTGACCGGCCATGGGCTGGAGAAGAGCGGCGTGGCCGGCGGCATGAGCGGCAGCCCGGTGTTCCTGGACGGCCGCTTGGCCGGGGCCGTGGCTTTCAGTTGGCCGTTCACCAACGAGGCCATCGCGGGCATCACGCCGATCGAGTCGATGCGCGAGCTGTCGAGCCTGAAGCCCCTTCCCGTCACCCCGCCTCCTCCTCCCCTGAACCTTTCGGAGATCCTCTCCGGCCGCGTGCCCAAGGACCTGCTGGTGAGCCAGCTCTCGAAGCTCCAGCCGCGGTTCGTGGACGGCGCCTCGGCGGCCGTGCAGTGGACGGCTTCGGGCTTCGGCGAGCGCTCCCAGGACATGTTGCGGCAGGTGCTGAGGAACGTCTCCTCTTCGGGCAAGGCGGCGCCGGGATCGGTGCCGGACGAGCTTGCGCCGGGCAAGTCGGTGGCCGTGGTGCTGGTGGACGGCGACTTCCAGTTGGCGGCCAACGGCACGGTGACCGATCAGTACGGCGACCAGGTGCTCGCCTTCGGTCATCCCTTCCTGGGGCTGGGGCCGGTACGGGTGCCCATGGCCACGGCGGAGGTGGTGACCGTCCTATCGAGCCAGAACAACTCGTTCAAGATCTCGAACACCGGGCGGATCGTGGGCTCGTTCGAGCAGGACCGCAAGATGGGCATCCAGGGGCGGATCGGCGTGCCGGCGCCCATGGTGCCGATGGTCCTGCGCATCAAGGGCGAGAAGGCGCGCGAGTACCGCATGCGGCTGGCGGACCTGCCCGAGTTCATGCCCCTTCTGGTGGGGAGCACGGTGATCGCGGGCCTGGAGTCGGCGAGCTATACGACGGGCTCCCAGAGCCTGGACCTGACAGCGCGCCTGCGTCTCGCGCGCTACGGTGACCTCGAGGTGCGCCAGAGCTTCGACGGCGACAGCGCGACCACGGAGGCCGCGACCTTCCTGCTCTCGATCATCGCCTACCTCTCCCAGAACACGCTCGAGAAGGTGAGCCTGGAAGACGTCGAGGTCGAGATCGCCCAGACCCAGCAGCCGCTCATGGCCGCCCTGGTGGGGGCCAACGCCAGCCGCACGGTGGTGCGGCCGGGCGACAAGGTGAACCTGAATCTGGATCTCGTGGCCTACCGGGGCGACCGCTTCCACCACTCGCTCTCGCTCGACCTGCCGGAGGACCTGCCGGCCGGCCGCTACTCGCTGCTGGTGGGCGACGGCGCGAGCGTGGACGCCGCCCGGCTGGCCATGGAGCCGGCGGATCCGGTGACCTTCCCCCAGGCGCTGGAGCTGCTGCGCTCGTTCCACTCCCGGCGCGACCTGATGGTGCTGGGGGTCTACGGCGGCCCCGGTCTCTCGGTGGCGGGCGAGGTGATGCCGCGCCTGCCGGGCTCGGTGCGCTCGCTGTGGGGGGCCGCGGCCTCGGGGAGCGCCACGGCGCTGCGCACGACCGTGGCCCAGGAGAAGCTCGAGACCATGGACATGCCCGTCCAGGGTCTGGTGAGGATCGACCTGGAGGTCCGGCGCCGCGAGCCGTTCGCGGGCGAAGGGGAAGGTGGGGAAGGGACGGAGAAGGGAGCCGCCGAGGTGGCCAAGGGGGCGGCGTCCAATGAGAAAGGGCGTTCATGAGATCGAGGTTTGTTTGGGTGAGGCTTTTGTGGGTGACAATCGCGGGGGTGGGGCTGCTGGCCCTGGCGGCTGTTCCATCGTCCGGTACGCAGGTGAGGATTTTTCAGGCGCAGAGCCAGGCGGCTTTTCTCTCCGGCACCCTGGAGGGGGTCAGCGTGGACTCGCTCGGCCGCATCGAGCTCGCTCCCCGGGTGGACCGGGTGGCCTCGCTCGCCGAGCCGTTCCTGCTCGCCGCCGCCGTCCATCCGGACGGCTGGGTGCTGGGCACGGGCAATGCCGGCAAGGTGCTCAAGGTGGACCGCAAGGGAGAGGTGACGGAGCTGTTCACCGCTCCCGAGCCCGAGGTCTTCGCCGTGTGGGCGGACCCGGACGGCACGGTCTTCGCGGGCACGTCGCCGCGCGGCAAGGTCTACCGCATCCCGAAAGGGAAGGGCGCGAAGGGCGAATCCAAGGGAGAAATTTTCTTCGATCCCGGCGAGACCTATATCTGGGCGCTCGCCCGCTCTTCGGACGGCGGCCTGCTGGTGGGCACCGGCACCCAGGGCAAGCTCTTCCGCGTGGACGCCAAGGGCAAGGGCGAGGTGCTCTATGACAGCGACGACACCCACGTGCGCACCGTCGAGCCAATGGCTGAGGGAGCGGGGGGCGACATCCTGGTGGGCACGGCTGTAGAGGGCCTCATCCTCCGCATTTCCCAGAACCGGCAGGCCCGCACCCTCTACGACGCCGAAGGGACCGAGGTGGTCTCGTTGACCGCGGCCCCGGACGGCACCTGCTACGCCGCCGTGATCGCCTCCGAGGCGAGCCTCGTGGACCAGGCCAAGGACCAGGCCGCGGCCGCCGCGGCGGCCGCGGCTGGAGCGAAAGCGGCTGGAACCCAGCCGCAGGTCTCCGTCACCGTCGAGCAGGTCGACCCGGCGTCTGCGGGGGCCGCGGCGGCGGGTGCCGGGCGGCGGACGGGGGCGGCCCCCCGGAGCGAGGTGCTCTCGATCTCGCCGGCTGGGGTGGTCGAGAGCCTCTGGACGTTCGCCGACGACACGGTCTACGACCTCGTCTGGCACGCGGACCGGCTGTGGGTGGCGACCGGCCTCGAAGGCAAGCTCTACCGGTGGGCCGACCAGCAGATGGTCCTGGAGAAGGA
>CAXTNS010000161.1:2709-11682 GCA_964245465.1 uncultured Thermoanaerobaculia bacterium | reverse complement strand
GGCTTGCGCCCGCGCTTCCTCGGCCCGGCGCAAGGGTCCCAGGGAGACGACGGCGCGGGCGAACACCTCCGCAGCGGCCGCCACCTGGGCAACGACCGCTTCGGACCCGGGGCCGCGAATCAAGGCTCCACCTTCCGGGGCCATCTGGGAGTAGATGCCCTTGACGTAGGTGAGGGTCTGATCCACGGCCCCGCCCGACAGGCCGAGGACAGCGACGATCTCGTCCAGGCGCTCGCGGGACAAGGGCTTGCGGCCGGCCTCGTAGTCGCAGATGAGGGTCGGCCCGCAGCCGAGGACGGCGGCGAGCTCGTTCTGGGGCCAGCCAAGAAGGATGCGCAGCACGGTCAGGGAAGCGTTGAGGGGAGGAGTTGGAGGCTTGGGCGGCATTCGGGTCTCCGTTCTCGAGGTCTCTCTTCTAGATAGTTGCCGCAGGGGCCGGATTCGCGACACTTCAGAACAGCATTTTTTAAACTGAGGTGACCGGTCGAAGAAATTCTCCTGGCTGTGAGCATACATGATTCCGTGCCGGTGCGAATACTCCGGCACTTCCGGAGAGCACGGGCCGCGGCTTACGTTGAGGGTCAAACCCAGGGACCGGACCGCCGGGACCTCGGAGGAAAGGAGTCTCGATGACCCAGGCCGAGATCGCCGCGCAGGCGGCGATAAAACAGATCGCGAAGGAGCTGAGCACGGTTCGCCGCAAGCTCATGGAACTACACGAGAGCCTGCCCCCCGCCTCCCTGGAGGCGATCATGTTCGCGGGCGAGGAAGATCTCGACGTCACGACGGAGGTGCGCACCATCATCGAATGCGTGGTGCAGGACAGCATCGAGCCGGCCATCCGGGACCTCGAGGCCGCGGCGGCCTATCAGCCGGATGACAAGGAAGACAAGGAAGACAAGGAAGACAAAGAGGAGTGATGGGCGGGGACCAAGCCCCGCCCACCGCATCTACTGCATCTAATGAATCGTGGCCGACGTCTCCAGGGGCTGGATCGCGGCAGGGACCGGGGCCTCCTCCACTTCCTTTCTCTCCTTGTCCGCCAGCAGCCGCTCGATCCGGTTGAGGATGTCGTCCAGCTTGCGGACGGTGGGGTTGGGGGAAGTGGCCACGCGGGTCCTCTGGCGGTCGAGCTGGACCTGGTCCCAGAGGCTCCGCTTCTCCATCAGCACGTCGCGCCGCAACGTCACGCCGTGGCGGGCGAAGATGGGCGCCAGCTCTTCATACCTCTCCAGGAGGTCGCGGCGGGTGGCGTCGTAGGCGTACTCGCAGACGGCCCGGCGCGCGGAGAAGCCGAAGATGTTGGTGAAGAACATCAGGTAGTCGTCCCGCTTCGGCTGGACGCGGACGATGTCGGACCCCTTGAACTTGGTCTCGTAGGCGGCCATGCCCACTTCCAGGCGGGAGTGGACGATCGTGCGGAAGGTCTGGGACAGCACCGTGGGCAGGCCCCAGTCGAGGAGGTTCGACTTCTTCATCACGCCGGCCTCCACCGCGCGCACCGTGTCCACGGGGACGATGGGGTTGACGCAGAGGAGCAGCGCGGCCCCGGCCTCCAGGGCCACCGAGGCGTGGAGGGTCTTGAGTAATTTTTTATATTAATAATGGCGCCCGTCGATCTCCACGGCCGAGTAGAGCCCCGGCAGGGCGCCGCTCGCCTGCACGGCCTTGGAGATGGGGACATGGTCGAGCCCCGGCTCGCCGAACCGCGCCGCCTGGCCCGAATCGAGGTCCGTCGCCACCACCACCAGACGCTTGCCGAGCTTGCGGAAGTCGTCCGTACGGTCCTTGATGTTGTAGATCTTCTCGAGATAGGACCGGATCGGCTCATTGTCGAACAGGCCCACGGGAAGGGCCTGCGACAGCCGCAGCAGCGAATCGGCCAGGCTGAAGTCGCCGGGGTGAAGGATCCAGTCCCGCAGCGCCTCGATGAGCAGCCGGGGGAGCTTGGCGCCCCCGCGCAGGTAGGACTTCCAGGCCGGGGTGAAGAACGTCTCGGGGATGAAGGGGTGCTCGCCCGGCTCGGGGGAGACGATGGCGCGGCACATCTGCGCCGTCGTCAGGTTGTTGGCGAGGTTGGCGCAGAGGAAGGCGCCCGCGCTCACCCCCACATAGATGTCCAGGCCGTTGAAATTGACCCCTTCCAGGGCCTCGTCCAGGGCCCGGAGGGCGCCGATCTCATAGATGGCGCCCTCCGGCGCTCCGGTGGCGAGAGCGAGTCCGATCTTGGAGGAGCGGACCTTGGAGTGGGAACCGCTGCCGCTGCGCTCCACCCGATCCTCCGCTAGACGATGATCTTCGACGGGTCCGTGGGCGTGGTCGCGGTCTCCGGAGTCACGAGGTCCGGACCGGCCGCGGGGGTCACGCGGGGCTTGAGCTGCTCGACCTTGGCGTTGAGCTCCTCGACGCGCTGCGTCAGGTTGCGGATCTCGTCGCGGGTCGGCACGCCCAGACGGTGCAGAGTGGCGGTCAGCCGGTCGTCGAACTTCTCGCCGAGCTTGTCGCCCCAGGTGTCGAAAGTGGCCTCGGCCTTGGTCTTCATCTTGTCGACCTCGGATTTCACCTTGTCCACCTCCACCTTGCCCTTGGACTCGACGTCACGGCCCCGCTCCACCAGCCGGCTGAAGAGCTTGTTGCCCTCCTCCTCGGCCGCAGCCAGGGCGCCGAGGCCGGCGAGCCAGATGCGGTGCACGGAGTCCTTGAGCTCCTCCTGAACGTTCTTCTCCTGAGTGGTCGTCCCAGTCGTCCCGGTCGGGTTGTTCGGTTCCATGGCTTCTTACCTCGCCGTCTTGCGTTGACGCGGCTTGGCCGTCCTGGCCTTGGCCGCGGTGGTGGTTTCAGGGATCACGATCACCGCCGCCTCGCCTTCCGGAGAGACGATCTCGATCGCGTTGGCTTGACGCCGCTCTGCGTACTCGTCGAGCTTCCTCGACAGGGTCTCGAGCCGGGCGGAGAGGATCTTCACGTCCTCGCGCGTCATCACGTTGAGCCGCTTGAGCATCTGCCGGCTCTCGTACTCCACCGTGTCCTGCACGAGTTGGGTGAGGCCCATCGCCGTACCCTTGGCCTTCTCGGCCACGGCCTCGGCGGCTTTCTTCTGCCGCTGCTCGACGGGGCGCCCCTTCTCGATCAGACGGTCGAACAGGCTCACTGTGCCCTCCTCGACCTCGGCCACCACTCCCAGCCCGGCCAGCCAGAGATTCCGGCCGGCGGCGAACAGCTTGTTCGTCCTATCCATCTGAGCCTCGCTCATTTGATGTCTCCCTCGGTTTCGATGCGTACCGCCGTCTCCCGCCGCTCGGCGGGACGGCCGTTCGGATCCACGATCGTCACGTCATCCCGCTCCAGCTCGGCCAGCGACGACTCGAGCTGCTCCAGCCGTGCCCGCAGGCTCGACATCTCCTCGCGGGCCCGCCGCACCGGACCCAGGCGGTCGATGAGGCGGTCGACGCCGTTCTGCACCTGCTCCATACCGGTATTGACCGCGCGCTCGCCCAGGCGGACGAGATCGTGCAGCAGCTCGCTGGGCAGGAACGACGTCCCCTTGCGCCCCTCGTCCAGGATCACCTGGGTCAGGGTCTGAGACGTGACGTCGTTGTTGGTGGAGTTGTCGACCACCTTCACTTCCTGTCCCTGCCGGATCCAGGTCGCGATCTCGTCCAGCGAGACGTACCGGCTCTCCTCGGTGTCGTACAGCTTGCGGCTTTCGTATCGCTTGATGAGCCGGATCATGGACTCCTCCTTCGGTTCGGTTGGTCGCGGCACTCCCGGGCGGCCGCGCCGAGAGAAGATTACCGCACTGCGGCAAAGCGTGTCAAGCGGATTATGACGCGACGCGGCAAGACAAGGCGCCGGCTTCTTGCTTTTCCCGTCGCGGAACGCTCTTGCAACGCTACGGAACGCCTGGAGAGCGTCATGGGACGGTCCGCGGGCGTTGCGGAGCGTTCCGCGGCGCCTCTGGACCGGTTCGCAGCGCTCCAGGAGCGTTCCAGAAGGGTGCCGGACCGTTCCGCAGCGCCTCCGGAGCGTTCCACGCCACCGGCGAAGCGCTCCGTGTCGTCACCGGAGCGGTCCGTAGCGCTACAAAAATGCTCCAGAGCATCGTACGAGCGTTCCGCAGGGCGAGAAGAGCGCTCCGTTGTGCTTCTCGAGGGGGAAACGGCTCGTGTTTCAAGCTCCGGTGCGTTTCAAGAGGTGCGGCTGACGTAGCGTTCCCATTCCGAAAGACGGGATTCCAACAATCGGCCCAGGGATTCGAGCGCCGGGAGGTCGGTGGGCTCGTCCGGCTGGAGAGGGACGTCCACCAGCGGCTGCTCGCGGGAGAGGAGCTTGGCAAGCTCGACGAGGCCGCGGCGGTCGCGCTCTCCCGCCCAGGAAAGAAGCTCCCAGCCGGTCGGATGGCAGGGGTCGTGCGAGGACGGCGGATTGCCTTCGACCATGAAGCGGGGATGGACGCGGTTGACCACGATGGGTCCCAGGTTATAGCCGCCCTCTTCCAGATGGCGGGCGAAGAAGAGGGTGTCGGGGATGCGCTCCTCGCCCGGTCCGGTCACCAGCACGAAGAGAGTCTGGCGCGAACGGAGCAGCTCTTCCACGTCCAGGGCTCGCTGCCGGAAGCCCTCGAAGAGGGGGCCGAAGGCCTGGAAGAACTCGGCCATGTCGCGCAGCAGGTCCATGCCCACGACCTCATCGAGGAAGCGCTCGGCCCGGCGGCCCAGGGGTCCCCACTTGGAGGCGGCCCGGAGGTGGCCTTCCTCGTCGAACCAGGGCTTCAGGGCCACGCGCAGGGCGCCGCTTTCGAGGAAGCCCACGATGCGCCGGGGGGCTTCCAGGAAGTCGAGGGCCTGCCGCGTGGGCGGGGTGTCGAGCACTACCTGGCCGTAGCGGCCGTCGCCCGCCACCTCGAAGAGGCGCTCGACGGCCATGTATTCGAGGATGCCTCCCAGGGTGCCCGAGAGGTGCTGGTAGAAGCGATTCTCCAGCACCCGGCGGCGGGACTCCTCGTCCGGGGCGTAGCGCTCGATCAGGCGGTCGAAGGTCAGCCGGGCGTCGAGGAGGCTGGCGTGGAGGGCGCCGGGAGCGTCGAGCGCCACGGGGACCTCCTTCAGCTTCGCCTCCTCCCCCACTCCGAGCGTCTGCTTGAGGCGGAGCGAAGGGTCGAAGGTCATCACCAGCGTGTCGCGTCCCTCTCGCGCCGAGAGCACGCCCAGGGAGGCGGCGAGGGTCGTCTTGCCCACGCCGCCGGAGCCGACGACGATGATGAGGGGATGGCGGCCCGAGATCAGATCCATGCTTCTCTTCCTCTATAGATTGCGGGCCGATTCCGTGAGGCAGCGACCGAGGACGCCCAGGAGGGCCGGCCCCCGGTCGAGCGGCAACTGGGGCAGCTCGATCCGCGGTCCCGGCCACGACTGCCCCAGGCGGACGAGCTCCCGGTCGTTCAACCCGCGCCTCTTGCGCCACAGCGAGACGAGCTCGTTCTCCCGGGCCTGCGGGTCCCCCCCGGGGAGGACCGGTGACGGTGGATACAGGCCGTTGACCACCAGCAACTCGGGGTCCCGCCGCACCTTGTCCCGGAGGGCGGTCCGCAGCTCCAGCGCCTCCTCGACCGGCATCTCCTCGGCCTGGGTCACCACCACGACGCCGCAACGTTCCGGGTCGGCCACCAGCTTCGCCAGGTCCCCGGCCATGCGGGCAAAGGGTCCGTTGGTGATCACGTCCGTCACCAGCATCGGCGCGGCCAGCAGGGCGACGCCGTGGCCGGTGGCGGGCGCGTCGAGCACGACGGTGTCGATCTCAGGCAGGCCCGGCTCTCCCAACCCGTTGAGCATCCGGAAGGCGTGGCCGAGGATGGCAATCTCCTTCAATCCCGGGGCTCCGATGGCGAACTGCTGGTAGATGGGGCTGTCGAGCACGCGCCGAGTCAGCAGCTCCAGCCGGAGCTGGTCACGTACCACCTGGTCCAGCACCTGCCGGGGCTTCAGGTTCTGGACCCAGAGCCGCGGCTCGGCCGCCACGACGTCGCCTCCCGAGGGGGGCGTGCCCATCATCTGGTGGAGGTTCTCCCGGGGATCGACCTCCAGGACCAGGGTGCGCCGGCCGTGAGCGGCCAGGGCGCGTCCCAGGGTGGCGGCCACCACGGTCTTGCCGACGCCGCCCTTGCCGGTCACCACGATGAGCTGGCGGCGCGAGAGCTGTTCGATTACATCCATGCCATCCCCTCCTCTGCAAGTCCTCTGCCGCAGAGCGGCATAACTATATCCGAGGTCGCAGGCAGGGGTCACATTCCTTCCCCGCGAGCACCCTGCTCAGTGAGCCCCCCGAGGGGCCGCTCCTGGTGTCCTTCTGCATCTGCGATTGACCCCAGAAGACGAGCGCGATACAACCCGAAGTGCCATGTTTCCAGAAACCCGACTCCGCCGCTTCCGCCGTACCCCTGACCTGCGCCGCCTCGTGCGGGAGACCCGGCTGTCCGCCGACGACCTGGTGCTCCCCCTCTTCGTCTGCCCGGGCGAGGACGTCGCCAACCCGGTCTCCTCCATGCCCGGGGTCTTCCAGCAGTCCGTGGACAAGATCGTGGAAACCTGCCGGGGAGCCTATGCCGAAGGAATCCGCGCCGTCCTCCTCTTCGGCCTTCCCGAGTACAAGGACGCCGTGGGCAGCGCGGCCTGGTCCGCCGACGGCGTGGTCCAGAACGCTCTCCGCGCCCTGGCCAAAGAGGTACCCGGGCTGATCAAGATCGTGGACGTCTGCTTCTGCGAGTACACCGACCACGGCCACTGCGGTGTCCTCAACGGCCACGAGGTGGACAACGACGCCACCCTGGAGAACCTCGCGAGGCAGTCCGTCTCGCTGGCCGAGGCCGGGGCGGACGTCATCGCGCCGTCGGACATGATGGACGGCCGGGTGGGCGCCATCCGCGAAGCCTTGGACGCGGCGGGTTTCTCCGCCCTTCCCATCCTCTCCTATGCCGTGAAGTTCGCCAGCGGCTTCTACGGCCCCTTCCGCGAGGCCGCGGATTCGGCCCCGAAGTTCGGTGACCGCCGGGCCTACCAGATGGACCCGGCCAACGGCCGCGAGGCCCTGCGGGAAGCCGAGATGGACGTGCTGGAGGGAGCGGACATGCTGATGGTGAAGCCGGCCCTCGCCTACCTGGACATCCTCGCCGCTCTCCGGCAGAGCTTCGACCTGCCCCTCGCCGCCTACCACGTGAGCGGCGAGTACGCCATGCTCAAGGCCGCCGCCGAGCGGGGATGGATCGACTACAACCGGGTGATGATGGAGTCCCTCCTGGCCATCCGCCGGGCGGGCGCGGACCTCATCGTCACCTACGCCGCCCGCGAGGCGGCCCGGCTGCTGGCGGCAGGGTGGACGGAATGAGCGGTCTTCTCCAGCGCGCCGAAGCCGTGCTTCCCGGCGGCGTCAATTCCCCTGTCCGGGCCTTCCGGGGCGTCGGGGGCGAGCCGGTCTTCGTCCGCTCAGCTCAGGGCGCGTATCTCGAAGGCGAGGACGGGCGTCGCTATATCGACTACATCGGCGGCTACGGACCCCACATCCTGGGACACCGCCACCCATCCATCGTGGCCGCCCTGGAGGAGGCCCTGGGACGCGGCACGGCGTTCGGGGCTCCGACTCTCGCGGAGGTGGAGGTCGCGGAGGTCATCGTCTCGGCTCTGCCTTCGGTCGAGATGGTGCGGCTCGTCTGCTCGGGCACCGAGGCCACCATGTCGGCTCTGCGCCTGGCCCGCGCCGCGACCGGCCGCAACAGGTTCGTGAAGTTCGAGGGTTGCTACCACGGCCACGCCGATCCGTTTCTGATCGCCGCCGGCTCGGGCGCGGCCACCCTCGGCGTTCCCTCTTCACCCGGTGTGCCGGACGCGGTGGTGGCCGACACCCTGCTCGCCCCCTACAACGACCTCGAAGCCGTCGAGAGGCTCTTCGAGAGAGAAGGGAACGCCATTGCCGCCGTCATCGTGGAGCCCATCGCCGGCAACATGAACCTGGTGCCGCCCGTGCCCGGCTTTCTCGAAGGGCTGCGCGAGCTGTGCGACCGGCACGGATCGCTCCTGATCTTCGACGAGGTGATGACCGGCTTCCGCGTGGCCTGGGGCGGCGCCCAGAATCCTCTCGGCATCCGGCCCGACCTGACGACGCTGGGCAAGGTGATCGGCGGCGGCCTGCCCCTCGCGGCCTACGCCGGACCGCGCGACCTGATGAGGAGGATCGCCCCCGCCGGTCCCGTCTACCAGGCGGGCACCCTCTCGGGCAATCCGCTCGCCGTGGCGGCCGGCCGGGCGGCGCTCGCGGAGCTGGGCAAGGACGATCCCTGTCCCTACGAGATCCTGGAGGCGACGGGCGCCCGCCTCGCGGAGGGCATCGAAGAGGCCGGCCGGCGCCACGGCATCCCCTGCCGGGTCGAGCGCCGGGGCTCCATGCTCGGCCTCTTCTTCACCTCCGATTTCTCCACCGACAAAGCGGTGCGCCGGCTGGAGGACGTCCACGCGACCAACCGGCAGCGCTTCTCGCGCGTGTTCCACCAGCTTCTCGAACGGGGGGTCCACCTGCCGCCTTCTCCCTATGAGGCCATGTTCCTCTCCACCGCCCACGGCGACGCCGAGATCGCGGCCACCCTGGAGGCCTTCGACGCTGCCTTTGCGGAAGAGGCCTCCGGGTGACCCATCCGGACGTCCTGGTGCTCGGCGGCGGGATCATCGGTCTCGCCTGCGCCCGCGAGCTGGCCCTCGGGGGCCTGCGCGTCGAGCTGGTCGAGCGCCTGCCGGCGGGTGCTGAAGCCTCCCTGGCCGCGGCCGGCATGCTCTCCCCCCTGGGCGAGCTCTCCATGCCGAGTCCACTGCTCGACGCCTGCCGCGCCTCCCGCGACCTGTGGGGGCCGTGGGTGGCGGAGCTGGAGTCCGAGACCGGCCTCTCCGTGGACTACGACACGAGCGGCGCCCTGCTCCTGGCCCTGGACGA
>CAXTNS010000161.1:0-2699 GCA_964245465.1 uncultured Thermoanaerobaculia bacterium | reverse complement strand
GCTTTTCGAGCTGGGGCTGGGCGAGCCGATCCCGTTCTCCGCGATCCACGGCACCGGCACCGGCGAGCTGCTGGACGCCGTGGTGGACCACCTCCCGAAGACCCCCTCGATTGAGGAAGACGAGGCCGATCTCGACCGCGTGGCCCTCGCGGCCCGCGAGCTGGGTGAGCGGGCGGACGAGGTCGAGATCCCGGCCCTGCGCCACTGGGTGCCGGACGTCACGCCCAGGGTCCGCCGTGCCCTTCATCTGCCGGACGAGCACCGCGTCGACAACGTCCAGCTCTGCGCGGTGCTCGCCCAAGCCGTCCAGAAGCTCGGGGTGGTCCTCCACTACGACAGCGAGGTCGTGCGGATCGAGCGCCGTCCGGAGGGCACGGTGCTGATCTCCGGCCACCACTGGCGCAAGGAGGCACGCCTGCTCGTGCTCGCCGCCGGGGCCTGGAGCGGGCTGATCCCGGAGCTGCCACCCCTGCCGGTACGCCCCGTGCGCGGCCAGATGCTCCTGCTGGGCGGCATCGAATGGCCCTGGAGCGGCAGCGTGCGGCGAGGGCTCTCCTACGGGGTGCGCCGGGGGGCCACGGGCCTCCTGGTGGGCTCGACCCTGGAGGACGCCGGCTTCGACAAGCACAACACGGTCGAAGGCGTGGAAGACCTCCTGGCCTTCGTCCGCGACCTCTTCCCCGGCATCGGCCACGGCCGCCTGGAGACCCTCTGGGCCGGTCTGCGCCCGGGCACGGCGGACGACCTCCCCATCCTCGGCCCCCTTCCCGATTGGCCCGTCCTCGTCGCGACCGGCCATTACCGGAACGGCATTCTCCTCGCTCCCTGGACGGCGCGGGAGGTGGCGCGCCTCGCCTTCGCCGGCGATGAAAACGAGATCCCGGCCTTCTCGCCACGCCGTTTCCTCGCCCCTTCCTGAGGGTTATAATGCCTCGTCGTGAAGGTTTCAGAACAGGCGGCCAAAGGAGGGGCCCGGAATGACTCACATCATTGCTGAACCCTGTGTGGGTACGAAGGATACGGCCTGCGTCGACGTCTGCCCGGTGGACTGTATCTACGGGAAGGATGAGGACTGGGAGATGCTCTATATCCATCCCGAAGAATGCATCGACTGCGGCCTCTGCATTGACGCCTGCCCCGTGGAGGCGATCTTCCCCATGGAAGAGGTGCCGGACAAGTGGAAGGCGTACATCGCCAAGAACTACGAGCACTTCGGCCTGACCCCTCCCTGACCTGAACCGGCCGAGCCGACCTTCTCCAGACGGACGGCGCGGAAAACCGCGCCTTTTCGTCGAGCGGTTTCCCACAAGCTGACAAATTTGACGGCGTAGCGAAGACCTCCGTATACTCTCTCCATGGCCGTGCCCCTGCGCCAGATGCCGGTTGACTGGGAGTCGCCGGAGGCCGCCGAGCTGGATCCGTTCCGTTACGGATGGCGGCCGAGGCACGTCCGCCTCCCCAACGGCGAGCTTGACGAGCAACGGACCCCCCTGACCCTGGAGGACCTCCTTGATCCGCAGCTCGGAGACGTGGTGACCCAAAGCGAGCCGCACTTCGGACTGATGATCGCTTTGGCGGAGCTCCTGCGGCGTCACTACGAGTCCCGGGACGACATCTACGTTGCGGGCGACATGAAGATGCTCTGGGGGATTCCCGGGATCCCCGAGCCGTCTCCCGACATCGCGGTGATCTTCGGAGTCCGCAAGAAGTCCGATCCGCGGACCAGCTTCCGGTGTAAGCGCGAAGGGACCCGCCCCTCTCTGATCATCGAGCTGGTCTCCTCTATCGATTCCGGGACCCGCGCGAACGATTACGAAAAGAAGGTCAGGATCTACCAGCGAGCCGGAATCCCGGAGTACTTCATCTTCGATCCTCCAACCCCGGTCACCGAGGAACGCCTGCTGCTGACCGGCTACCGGCTGGACGTGGCCGGTCGGTATCGGGAAGTCGATCCCGATCCCCAGGGCCGTCTGTATTCCGTCACCACCGACCTCCTCTTCGGCGTGGCGGAAAACGGCCGCTCACCTGAGGTCATCGAAGCCGCCACCGGCAGGACGATCTCCACCCCTGGTCAGTTGGACAAGGCTCGGCAGACCGCCGAGGCGAACGCCCAAGCCGCCGAAGCAAAAGCCCAAGCCGCTGAGGAGAAAGTCCAAGCCGCCGAGGAAAAGGCCCGGGTCGCCGAGGAAAAAGTCCAGGCCGTCGAGGAAAAAGTCCAAGCCGTCGAGGAAAAGGTCTTCCGCGAGCGTGAGGCCCGGAAAGCCGCGGAAGCCGAGATCACCCGCCTGCGCGCAGAGCTGGACCGCAAAAACCGCTCGTAGCCCCCTTGCCAGATCCTCAGCCGGTCCTTCCCGCACAGGGAATGGACGTTCTCCCCATTCCGTTCTAGAATTTGAGTGCTGAGCGCTCAACGTCAGTTCCGCTCAGATCTCGGACGAGGAGACGATCCCATTGGACTACAAGGACTATTACGCGACCCTGGGGGTCAAGAAGGACGCGAGCCAGGAAGAGATCCAGAAGGCCTACCGCAAGCTCGCCCGCAAGTACCACCCGGACGTCAACAAAGACCCTGACGCCGAGGTCAAGTTCAAGGAGATCGGTGAGGCCTATGAGGTCCTGAAGGACCCGGACAAGCGGAAGAAGTACGACCAGTTCGGAGCCAACTGGAACCGCACGGGCGGGCCGCCGCCGGGGTGGGA
>CAXTNS010000160.1:11306-11705 GCA_964245465.1 uncultured Thermoanaerobaculia bacterium | reverse complement strand
GCCGTTGGCGAAGAGGGCGGTGCGATCGCCGACGTTCCAGAGGTAGTCGTACTCCGGAAAGGGCCTCACCAACTGCGTGCCCTGGGCCGTGCCGTCCGTCCGCCAGAGACCCCGTCTTCCCGTGCCCAGGACGCCCGTACCCGCGAAGTAGACCTGCCCCCCGGCCTTGACGAAACCTCCGCCGTAGACGGGCGAGAAGGAGGACGTCCCTGCCACCGTGCCGTCGGTCTGCCAGAGCGAGCAGGGCTGTCCACCGGCGTCCTCGACGCAGGTGCTGAACAGGAGACGGCCGCCGACGGCCAGGAAGTCGTCGCTGTAGGCAAACTGGTTCAGGGTCGGCATGATCGGGAAGGTGCCCGCCGGTGTGCCGTCGGTGCGCCAGAGCCGCGGGTGGAGTCC
>CAXTNS010000160.1:10773-11296 GCA_964245465.1 uncultured Thermoanaerobaculia bacterium | reverse complement strand
CCCGAGGGATCCCGGTCTGCCTGGGCGATGAAGAAGACGAGGCCCGGGAGCGTCGCGCGCACCTGCGGCTGCGGACAGGAGGCGTACTCGCAGAACGCCGCGAGGAACCGGGTGCCGGCGGCGCTGGCGTCCGTGACCCACAGCCGCACGGTGGGATCGGCCTCGTCGCCGGGGGTGAAGAACACGGCCCCGCCGGCCACAGTCGTGAATTGCTGCGGAGCCTGCGCGGCCTCCACGGGGACGTACGCGTCGGGATTGACGTCGCGCACGAGCGTGGCCGTCTGGGCGCCGAGCGGCGAGACGGCGAGGAGCAACGGAAGCAGGGCACGGCGTATCACCAAAAAACCTCCTACGGCTGAGTCGTGACGCTCCAGGGCTCGCGGCCCACGACCTGATTGTCGGCGGAGAAGAAAAGCTCTCCGGCGAACGGGGTGAGCTCCTCGGGCGACGAGGAGACTCCGCCGGCCGCCAGGTCGGCCACCAGCCGCGATCAGGTCGAGGCCGGGTACCGGCGCAACGTGAT
>CAXTNS010000160.1:0-10763 GCA_964245465.1 uncultured Thermoanaerobaculia bacterium | reverse complement strand
CCAGAGCCGGCCGCCGGCGGCCACGATCCCCTGGGGATCGGAGGAAAAGGGCCCGGGCTCGAGGTCGCGCACGAGGACGGTCCCCGCGGCCGTGCCGTCGGTGCGCCACAGCTCGAAGCCGTGCTCGGGATCCCAGGCCCTGAAGTACAGGCGGCCTCCCAGGACGGTGAACTGGGGGGCGCCCTGATCGAAATACGAGAAGCCGACCGTCTTCACCAGGACGGGGCCGCCGGTGGTCCCGATCTTCCACAGCACGTGGGCGGTGGGGGCGTTCTGATCGGGATTGCGGGCGAAGAAATAGAGCTCGCCCTGGAATTCGAAGAGAGCCTCCGGCTCGGACGCTTCCAGCGTGGTGGAGCCGGGGTCCGGAATCACCTGGACCGTCCCCGCGGCCGTGCCGTCCGTCCGGTAGAGGGCGATCCCGAAGCGGCCCGCGGCCGTGAAGTAGACACCGCCCGCGAAACGGACGAAGTCGATCGAGCCGATGCAGTCGCAACCGAGCTCGAAGACGTTCCGGGTGCCCGCGGCCGTGCCGTCACTGCGGAAGACTTGCGTCGCGCCCTCGCGGTGGAGGAGGAAATAGAGCTCCGGCCCGAGAGCGGTCACGCCGCTGACCCGCACGGCGTCCACAGGCAGGTCGAAGCGCTCCACCGTCCCGGCCGGGGTGCCGTCGCTCGCCCAGAAGGAATGGACCGGCTGCTCGCCGTTCGTCGAGGAGGCGAGGAACAGCAGCGTGCCTGTGAGATCGCGCAGCTCGGAGAGGGCTTTGTCGTGGAACGAGGCGAGCCTCACGGTCCCCCCGGAGGTGCCGTCCGTCCGCCAGAGCCCCACTCCCTCGTCCGGGCCGCGGTCCACCACAAAAAAGGCGAAGGCTCCGGAGACAGTGATCTGCGATGGTCCCGGGAGGCCTTCGGGCACGCCCGTGCCGGAGAGCGGCGAGATGGCCCCCATGGAAGTCACCGCCCAGACACTCCGCTCGACCCCGTCGCCGGCCACGAACAGGAGCCGGTCTCCGAGCACGGTGAAATCCCGCGGATTGGAGGAGGACCCGCCGCCCTCGATCGCCGCGATCATCCGGGTGCCGGGCCGCGTGCCGTCGGTCACCCAGGGCTGCTCACCCTGGAGAGGATCGAGGCCCGCGAAGAACGTCCGCCCGTCCAGATCCGCCAGGTCCATGCGGCGGGGGGAGCGGCTGAAAGGCTCGGGAGGTGGGAGAGCGGTCACCGTGGCCAGGGGCACGGCGTTCACGCCGTCGGTCCGCACCAGCCGCGTCCGGCCGTTCCAGGTGGCCTGGAAGTCGGTGATCCCCAGATGGGACGTGAACGCGTCGGGGTTCGAGCCACACGAGCCCGGGCAGAGGTCGCGCAGCAGGTGCGCGCCCGTGCCGTCGCTCGTCCACGGCTCGGCACCGTGGGTGGCGTCCCGGGCCGCGAACACGACCCGGTTCCCTGCTACCGACAGCGGCAAGTCCGGCAGCAGAGCGGGGCTGCCCGTCACCGGATGGGCCGTCCTCGGCGAGCCGAGGCTCGTCCAGAGGCGTGGGCCGACCGTGCCCGTGGCGATGAAGAAGACGCGGTCCCGCACGACGGCGATCTGGTCCTCGCGCAGCGACGCCACGCCCGGATCGCCCTGGAAAGCCGTCAGCGGCTGGGTCCCCTTGCGGGTGCCGTCGCTGCGCCAGAGGTCGACGAAGCTGCTGAACCGGGTCGCCCCGAAGATCACGCCTCCGGGCACCGGCTTGAGGAACGTCGTGTTGGGCGGCAGGCGGTGGAACGGCTCGCCGAACCTGGCGATGATCTGGCTCCCCCGCTTGGTGCCGTCGCTCGCCCACAGGTCCGTGGGATAGAACTCGCCGCCGGCCATGAAGAAGAGCTTCGATCCCGAGGCCGTGAGGAACGCGGAGTCGCCGCGCAGGAGCAGCTCCGTGCCCGCGGCCGTGCCGTCGGTCACCCAGACTCCGGTCCCTTCGGCGTCGCGGCCCGAGAAGACGGCCCGGCGGCCGTTCGAGACCAGCGCGAAGACGCTCTGGAGTCCGCCCAGCACCCGCCCGGTGCCGGCCGCCGTGCCGTCGGTGCTCCAGAGGGCGCAGAGGTTGCCGGAGAAGTCGTCGCAGGCGCCGAACAGGAAGCGCCGTCCGAGGGCGGCGGTCGGGAACGGGAAGCCCGAGTCCGCCAGGACGAGCTGCTGAGTCACGGGGAACGTTCCGGCCCGGGTGCCGTCGGTGCGCCAGAGCCGGGGCAAGCCGGACGTGCCTTCGGTGGAACCCACCCGGAAGAAGGCGAGACCCGGGATCTCGCCGGCCCGGACGGGCTCCGGACAGGAGAGCTGGACGGTGCAGAAGATCGTCAGCACCTCCGTGCCCGCGGCCGTGCCGTCCGTCGCCCAGAGGCGGTAGGCGGAATCTTCTCCGAGCGTGGTGAAGACGACCCGGCCGGCGACGGTGGTGAGCTGCCGCGGGTGCGATCCCGGCGCTCCGGGAGAGCCGATCCCGGGATTGATATCGCGCACCAGCGTCGGCGTCTGGGGTGTCTGAGCGAGCGCTCCGGCCGTCAGGCTGAAGGCGAGCAGGAAGGAGCAGGCGAAAGAGCGGTTCACGGGATGATCCTCCCAAGGAGCGTCGAGTCGAGCGGCAGGACCCAGGGCTCGCGGCCGACGACACCGTCGTCCGCGCTGAAGAAGACGCGGTTGCCGATGCGGGTGATCTCGCGGGGGAAGGACGACCGGGGGCCTGCCGCGACGTCCGCGACCAGCCGGGTGCCCGCCCCACCCGAGGCATTACCGTCGCTCGTCCACAGCTCCACGCCGTGCTCGCCGTCGTCGGCCGAGAAGAAGACCCGGTCCCCGGCTCCGGCGATGGTACCGATCCGCGCCGACGCCGGCCCGGGCCGGACGTCCCGCGCCAGCACCGTGCCGGCCGCCGTGCCGTCCGTCTTCCACAGCTCCGCTCCATGGGCCTTGTCATTGGCCACGAAGAAGAGGGCTCCGGCTCCCTCCGCGAACCGGGGCAGGGGAAACTCGGGAAGGAGACCCGTGTCGTCCTTGTCGAACGTCTTCAGGCGCACCGTGCCGGCCGCCGTGCCGTCCGACCGGAAGAGCGTCGGCACCCCGTCGCCGTTTTCAGGATCGGTGATGTCGAGCCCCATGAAGTACAGCCGGCCGCCGTGCACGGCCAGATCCAGTGCGAGCTCGACCCGGTTGCCCGGAGGCGTGAGCTGCAGCGTGCCTTCCGGGGTGCCGTCCGTCTTCCAGATGGCCTCCCCCGAGAGGAAGAAGACCAGATCGCCGAGCTGGACGAAATCGCCGGCCCCGCCCGAATTCACCAGCGGCCGCGTCCCCGCCTGGGTGCCGTCCGAGACGTAGAGCATCACCGACTCGTTGGGGAGCCAGCCCACGAAGAACATCCGGCCGCCCACCGTGGTGAGGCTGCTGTAGTAGCGCCGGTCGAGCTGGTAGACCTCCGCCGTGCCCTCCGGCGTGCCGTCACTCCTCCAGAGCTTCGAGACGGCCGTGGAGACGTCGCCGTTGATCTCGTCGGTGAAGAAGAACAGCTCCCCGTCGAGAGCGGTCAGCGCGCTGACCCTCATCGCCGGGCCCATGGAGGTGATCGGGTAGGTCCCCGCCGGCGTGCCGTCGCTGCGCCAGACCTCCTCCCAGTACTGGCCGATGGCGATGCCCCGGAAGTAGGCGATGTCGTCGATGACGATGGGCGGCGGGAAGAACGACGGATCGTTGCAGTCGACGCCCACCTCCCCCAGGAGGACCGTGGTCTCCGGCGTGCCGTCCGTCTTCCAGGCAGCTCCGGCCGGTGGACAGGCATAGAAGAAGACGTCGTCCCCCAGCGGCGTGAACGCCCGCGGGTTCGAGCCCGCGCCATTGGTCAGGGGCAGGTCCAGCGCGCGGGTGCCCTCCGGCGTACCGTTCGTGGCCTTGAGCTCCAGATGGAATTCCGAGCCGGGGGCGTCCTCGTCGAAACCGGCGAATACGAGCCGCCGCCGGGCCGCGGCGATGGGCGGGGGCAACTGGCTGAAGGGAGGGATCGCTCCCCGGGCCAGCATGCGGGTGCCCGCCGGCGTGCCGTCGGTCCCCCAGAGGTTGCCGGCCACGTAGAACTGGACCTGCCCGAGCAGCGTGGCACCCAACCGGAGAAATGAGCTGCACTCGCCCGGGCAGAGGTCGGCCAGCTTGAAGGTCCCCTCCGGCGTGCCGTCCGTCACCCAGGGCTCGACGTCCTTCTCCTCGCCGAGCGTCGAGCCCCCGAACACGGCGCGTCCCTGCGTCACGAGGAAGACCGGCTGCTGGAATTCCAGGGTGAGCGCCAGCGGAGCCAGTGCCCTGGTGGAAGCCCGGGTGCCCGCCGTCGTCCACAGCCGCTGGCCGGGACCCTGGAAGACCAGGCGGTTCCCCAGAGTGGCCGATCCGCCCGCGAGGGACGATTCCCCGGAGAAACTCGTGAGCCGCCGGGTGCCGCCGGGCGTACCGTCCGTCCGGTAGACCTGGAAGCCGAGGACCGGATCGACTCCGGTGAAGACCAGCGCCTTGCCCAGCGGGCCGATCCACTGCGCCACCGCCGGACCTCGCCCGCGTGCGCGGTCGAACGGCGGCACCGCCCGGGTCCCCGCCGGGGTGCCGTCGCTGGTCCACAGGCTCGTGCCCGGGCTGCTCGAGGATTGGGGCCCCATCATGAAGAACAGCCGGGAGCCCGCGGCGATCAGGTTCCGGGGCCGCGAGAAGGTCGGCAACAGGGCCACCCGCCGGGTCCCCTGGGATGTGGCGTCCGTCCGCCAGAGGCCCGTGCCGTCCGGCGCGTCCGCGAAGAAGTAGGCGAACCCGCCCGCCGGCGTGAATTCCCGCGGATTGCTGCCGAATTCGCCCAGGGTGACGTCCCGCAGCCGCCGCGTGCCGGCCGGGGTGCCGTCGCTCGTCCAGGGCTCACACTGGAGGAGGTCCTGGGTGCAACCCGAGAACACGACCGAGCCCCCCACGAAGACCGCCGGCTGGAAGGAGACCCCGAGGCCGCTCGCGAGGAGGAACGTCCCGGCCTCCGTACCGTCCGTGCGCCAGAGCGACGACTCCCGGTGCAGATACTGGTTGCGGATCACGGTGAGGAACGCGATCCGGCCGTTGCTTGCGAACCGGCTCGCCCCCAGGTCGTCGGGGAGGGCCAGGAGCCTCTCCGTCCCCGCGTCCGTGCCGTCCGTCGTCCAGAGCTCGATACTTAGCGAGGACCCCTCCAGCGGACGGCTGAGCGTGAACACCGCGTGTGGACCCAGGGAGGTGAAGTTGCCGAGCACGGCCGAGCCCGAGGAGTCGCTCTGGGCGGGATTGATGTCCCGCACCAGCGAAGGCTGGGCCGCCAGGGAAGCCGAAACCAGACAGACCAGAGAGAGAGCGAGGATGGCTGAGCGGATCATGGAGGTCCCTCTGTGATGACGAAGGAGCGTTTATGTTGTAATCCTATATCAAGAGGGGATGATTGTCTTCCCTCTCCTCTATATGCGCTGAATTTGCGGTGGTGGAGTCAAGGACAGAAAGGACAGCAAGGACTCAAAGGACGCGTGGTGAATGAAGCGTTGCCCATCTTGAGGTCCTTGCCGTCCTTGGTGACCTTGTTTCTGAGCTATAGATAAAGGAATGCCCCCCGAGCCACCCAAGGTCCGCATCGGCATCTCCGCCTGCCTGCTGGGCGAGGAGGTCCGCTACAACGGCGGCCACAAGCGGGACGCCTTCCTCACCGACACCTTCGGCCGCTACGTGGAGTGGGTGCCGGTCTGCCCCGAGGTGGAGTTGGGGATGGGCACGCCCCGGCCGCCTATCCGCCTGGAGAGGATCGGGGGTCCGTCGCAATCACCGCGGTTGATCATGCCCTCGACGGGCGGTGACTATACGGATGCCATGCGCGACTACGCCGAGCGCCGGGTGGCCGAGCTGGCCCGTCTGGATCTCGACGGCTACGTCCTCAAGAAGGACTCCCCGAGCTGTGGCATGGAGCGGGTCAAGGTCTACCATCCCGCGAGTGGCTCCGGAGCCCCGTCCAAGGATGGCCGCGGACTTTTCACCGGAATCCTCCTGGCCCGGCTGCCGGACCTGCCGGTCGAAGAGGAGGGACGGCTGAACGATCCCGCCCTGCGGGAGAGCTTCATCAGCCGCGTCTTCGTCCATCACCGCTGGCGCGAGGGCGAACGGGAGGGCTGGACCCGGGCCGCCCTCATGCGCTTCCATGAGCGCCACAAGTTCCTCCTCATGGCGCGAAACCAGACGGCCATGCGCCGTCTGGGCCGCCTGCTGGGCGATTCGGACAGGAGCGAGCCCATGGAGACTCTGGCCGCCGCCTACCGCCAGGGACTGACGGAGATCCTCCGCCGTCCCGCCACCCGGCGCGGCCACGCCAACGTCCTCCGCCACCTGGCGGGCTACGTCTCCGACGCCCTGGACCGGGACGACCGGGCCGAACTGGCGGAGACCGTCGAGCGCTACCGTCTGGGCCTCGTCCCCCTGATCGTCCCCCTGACCCTGATCCGCCACCACGTGCGCCGGCAGGGAGCCGGGTACCTCCAGGACCAGGCGTACCTCGATCCCCATCCCCACGAGCTGATGCTGCTGAACCACGTGTGAGGTTGCCAGCCCCCGCGCCGATGCGACATCATCGACCCTCCATCAAGGAGGTGTCGTCGTGAGAAAGCTCACAGTTTCTGTCCTCGGTGCCGCGCTCTTCCTGGCTGCGGCCGTTCCCGGCTCGGCCGGCATCCATTACAAGTCGGTCACCAAGACGCAGGACGCCCGGTCGAACTCCAGCGACATCGTGGCGGAGGGCTGGGTGGCGGGCGACAACGCCAAGGTGGCGTTTGTGGAGAGCAAGGGCAACCCCATCGCCCAGCAGGGTACCTACCTGCTCACCAAAGACGGGGGCAAGACCCTCTATCTCGTCAATCCCGCAGAGAAGACCTACGCCGAGTGGAGCCTCCAGGGCATGCTCGGAACCATAGGGGCCGTCATGAACGGCATGGGGCCGCTGCTCAAGATCCAGTTCTCGGACCTCAAGGTGGACAAGGTCTCCGAGGAGGACGGCGGCACGGTGCTCGGCCTCCCCACCAAGCGCTTCAAGTACCGCACGAGCTACACCATGAGCGTCAAGGTGCTCGGCATGGGCAACGTCACCGACGTGGTGAGCGAGCAGGACGTCTGGGCCACCACCAAGCTCACGGACGCCGGCATGGGCGTCTGGCTGCGCTCCGAGCCGCCGAGGACAGGCAACACCGAGTTCGACAAGCTGATCGCCGCCGAGGGCGGCAAGTTCCAGGGCTTCCCGCTCAAGATGGTCACTGTCAGCACCTCCACCCCCAAGAAGGGCGGCAAGCCGACCACCACCAAGTCCTCCATGGAGGTCACGGAGCTCGACGCCAGCGCCAACGTCCCGGCCTCGGCCTTCGAGATTCCCTCCGGCTATGAGGAAACGCAGATCCTGCCGGCGCAGGGCGGGCGGCAGTAGGAGAACCCCATGAAAAGAACCATCCTTTTCCTTTTTGCCCTCATCCTCCTGACCTCCGCCCTGCACGCCGTCACCAAGACCTACGGCGCGGGCGTCAAGGAGGCCGAGACCACCTCCTTGGCCAAGATCCTGGCCAACCCGGACGCCTACGTGGGCAAGACCGTGCGCATCGAGGGCAAGGTCGCGGACGTCTGCCCCATGAAGGGCTGCTGGATGGAGCTCGAGGAGCAGGGCGGCGCCAACCGGCTGCGCGTTCGGGTGGAGGACGGCGTGATCGTCTTCCCTGTCGATGCCAAGGGCAAGTCCGCCGTGGCCGAGGGCAAGCTGGAGGCCATCTCCATGAACCGCGACCAGTACGTCGGCTGGCTCCAGCACCTCGCCGAGGAGAGGGGCGAGAAGTTCGACGCCGCTTCCGTGGGTGAAGGCCCCTTCCGCATCTTCGAGCTCCGCGCCACCGGCGCAAGGGTTGGGGAGTGAGCGACCGTCCCAAAGGTGAGCGGCTCGGCACTCGCGAGATCTATCGCGGACGCACCTTCAACGTGGACGTGGACCAGGTCCGCCTGCCCAACGGCCGCGAGATGGAGCTGGAGCTCGTTCACCACCGTGGCGCCGCCGCCGTCGTGCCCGTGATGGACGACGGCACCGTGCTCCTCGTCCGCCAGTACCGCTACGCCACGGGCGGCTGGCTCCTGGAGATTCCCGCCGGCAAGATCGACGGCGGCGAATCCCCCGAGACCTGCGCCGCCCGCGAAGTCGAAGAAGAAGTCGGCTACCGCCCCGGCAAGCTCGAGCCCCTCGGCTGGATCTGGACCACCCCCGGCTTCGCCGACGAGAAGATCTGGCTCTACCTCGCCACCGACCTCCAGCCCGCCGAACAGAGCCTGGAGGACGACGAGGTGCTCTCCATCGAGAGGATGCCCCTGGCCGAAGCGGTGGAGAAGGCGTTCCGGGGGGAGATCCATGACTCGAAGTCGGCGATCGCGTTGATGCGGGCCTCCAGGGCCCTCACCTGATCGACCCCCCTTGGCGTAGCGCTCCCTGGGCCCCCGGCCCAAAACCTGCATCTCCTCTCTGCGCTGTTTTTTGCTCTCCGAAGGAGACCTCCGCATGCGTTCCGCCGTCCTGCTAGAACCTCGCCGCTTCGACATCGACTCCATGGAACCGCCCGCGCCCAGGGACGGGGAAGTGCTCCTCCGGGTCCGCGGCTGTGGCGTGTGCGGCTCCGACATGGGGCCGTGGAAGGGAATCCAGGGTCTCACCTATCCCATGCAGCCCGGGGCGCCCGGGCATGAGGTGTTCGGCACCGTCGAGGCTGTGGGCTCCGGGGTCGAGGGGCTCGCCGCGGGGGACGCGGTGACGGCCCTCTCCTATCGCGCCTACGCGGAGTACGACCTCGCCCGGGCGGGCGACGTGGTGCCGCTGCCGTCCTCGCTGGCTGGACGGGTGGTGCTGGGCGAGCCCGTGGCCTGCGCCGTGAACATCTCCCGCCGGGCCGGCGTGGCCGAGGGGGACGTGGTGGTGGTCCTCGGCACCGGCTTCCTGAGCGCCCTATTGCTCCAACTCCTCCGCGTCCCCGGCGCGCCCCGTCCCAAGCGGGTCATGACCGTCTCCCGCCGCCGGCTCTCGCCCGAGATGGCCGGACGGCTGGGCGTGGACGAGTCCCTTACCTATGAAGACGACGTCCACAACCGGGTGGGCACGGAGACTGGGGGGAACATGGCCGACGTGGTGGTCGAGGTCACCGGCAAGCAGCGCCCGCTCGATCTCGGCGCCGAGCTGACCCGGGTGCGCGGCCGGCTCGTCGTGGCCGGGTATCACCAGGACGGCCTCCGTACTGTCAACATGCAGCTCTGGAACTGGCGGGGGATCGACGTCATCAATGCCCACGAGCGCGATCCCCGGATCTACAAGAGCGGCATGGAAGAAGGCGTGCGCCTGCTGGCCGAGGGCGGTCTCGACCTCGCGCCCCTCATCACCCACACCTTCCCGCTTTCGGACATCAACCGCGCCTTCGCCACGGCCGAGGAGCGTCCCGAGGGTTTCCTCAAGTCCGTCGTCCTGTCGGAGGTGGGAGCATGAGGCCCCCGCGTCTGGCTTTCGTGGGCCTGGGCTGGATCGGCGCCATGCGCCTCAACGCCTTGGCCGAGGCCGGGGCGGCGGAGGTCGTGGCTCTCTGCGAATTCACGCCCGAGCGTCTGGCCGAGATGGGAAACGCCCATCCCAAGGCCGCCCGCTTCACCGAATACGAGGGTCTGATCGAGCGCGCCGAAGAGCTGGAGCTGGACGGCATCGTCATCGCCACCCCCAACGCCCTCCACGCGCCCCAGGCCATCGCGGCTCTGGAAGCCGGCCTCGCCGTCTTCTGCCAGAAGCCCCTCGCGATCAACGCCCGTGAGGCCGGGAAGATGGTGGAAGCCGCCCGCGACGCCGACCGCCTCCTGGGCGTCGACTACTCCTACCGCTTCTGCGACGGCACCCGCGAGCTCCACCGCGCCATCCAGGCCGGAGAGTTGGGGCGCGTCTACAGCCTGGACCTCGTCTTCCACAACGCCTACGGGCCGGACAAGCCCTGGTGCCACGACCCGCGCCTCGCTGGCGGCGGTGCCCTCATGGACCTGGGCGTCCACCTCCTCGACCTCGCCTTCTGGTTCCTCGGAGATCCGCCGATCCGCCGCGTCCGCGGAGGCGTCTACCGTCAAGGCGAGCGCCTCTCCCTGGGCCGTCTCGATTCTCGAGGCCACCTCGGCGTCGAAGACTTCGCCACCGCCTGGATCGACCTCGCCGAAGGCGACACCGTCGCCAACCTCGCCGTCTCCTGGAACGCCCACGCAGGAAGGGACTGCGTCCTCCGGGTCGCCGCTTTCGGAACCGAAGGAGGAGCCGAGCTCCGCAATGTCGCAGGCAGCTTCTACGACTTCGAGCTGGAGCGCTTCAAGGGCCGCACCGGGGAGATCGTCACTCGCGAGTCCAAGGACTGGCTGGGCCGGGCGATCCTGGACTGGGCGCGCAGGCTGGCGGAGTCGAAAGGATTTGACCCGGAGATCGAGCGGAGCGTGCGGGTGAGCGAGGTGGTGGATGGGGTTTATGGGCGGTAACCCGGACCAACTCTGCTTCTGAGCCCGGAGGGCGCCAGACTCGTAGCCCAGGGTGTGAACCCTGGGTGGGGTGGCGGGGCGGTACGGCCCCGGAGGGCGCCACGACCCCTGGATGGCGCCACGGACCCGAAAAATCAGATCGCCGAAATCGGGATCGTGCCCGCCGGTGGATCGTGCGGGAT
>CAXTNS010000159.1:0-11758 GCA_964245465.1 uncultured Thermoanaerobaculia bacterium | reverse complement strand
ATCGACCCCGCCGCCTGGGAAGACTTCCCCGTCTTCCGGGAGTCGTTCCTCATGTACATCTCGGAACCCGCCTTCAACATTTCCCTGAGGACGGCGGCGGAACACTTCTTCGGGATGCTCCTCGAAACCTATCAGCGCTGGCCCGCGTGGCCGGAGTCCTCGACGCGGACAGAATTCCGGGCCGGAATCGCGGACCTCAGGCACTTGCAGGGGTTCATGGCGAGCGTGGGAAAGGAGCGGCACCTGTCCTCCCTGGACCCTGGGGATGCCAAGTTGTCCCGGCACGCCGCGCAGGTGTCGCGGCTGTTGAAGCAGGTGGCCGATGCGATGGAACGGAAGCTCGCCAAGGGGGTGGCGTGATGGGCTGGGACAGCCGCAAGCACTACCCCGTAGACGTTTCCAAGACGGTCACCGTCCAGGCCACGACGATGCAGAAAGGGCGATGGACCGACGCCGCCCGCCGGTACGGACGGGGAACGCCGGGCGCCTTCCTCGCATGGGCTGCGGACATGTTCCTCACGATGGCGGACACCTACGAACGGCAGACGATCCGGTACGCGGACGCGTGCAACCCGGAAAGCCCGGCGACACCCTCCCGGCCTTCCGATCTGAAGCGGCTGGTCGACGCCGCGTGGCATGCCATGGAATTCATCCCGGATGGCGCCGGGTCTCCGGCCCCCGGCGGTATCCCGGACCCAAAGGACGACCTCCGGCGAGCCCTGGAAGCCCTTCGGGACCTGGAAGAGCCATGAAGACGGCGAGCTTCACCGTCCGGGCCACAGAGCGGCAGTCTCTCCGCTGGAAGCGGGCGGCGGATGCTGAGGGACATAGGTCGGTTGGCACATGGGCAGCGGAAGCGCTGGACCGGCACCTAGACGCCCTCCAGCGGGCCGGGCGTCCCATCCCTCTGGGGTGGCGTCGTGCCGCCACCTTCGCGGCCCGCTTCGTGACAGGGGAGACCGTCACCGTCCGGGGGTGCGCCTCCCTGCCCTTTGGCTACTACCGGGGGACGGACGCTCGGGCGGATCGCTACAACGACTTCTATACCCTGGTCTACATCCCGTCCGGGCGGATCATTGCAACGCTCCGATCCGCCGCACAGTGCCGCACGCTCGCGGCAGATCTGGCACGCCTTTGGGTCCGATGGGACGGCTCCGAACCCGCCGAAGATCCCGCTCCGCTCCTCCAGCGGTTCCAGCGGGAAGACGCGTAGGCGCGAGGCCCGGAGCCAGTGGCCCGGGCCTTGCCAAACCTTTTGCCAGAACTCACCCGAGAATTGACGCCGGGTTGTGGTAACATAAAACGAGGCCGGGGCGGGTGCGAGCCGCCACGGCCTCTAGGGTTTGCGCTCGTGACTGACGGTAAGGTACCGGTCTTTGCAGGGCCAGGGTTCCGGGTTCGACTCCCGGCGAGCGCTTTTTCCGAGAGCACAGAGGGCAGAGCCCTTGAACCCGGTAACACCGTAGCACGGCTGATTTAACGCCGCAAGTTATGGCAAAGCAAAGGGGTTAAGCCATGAAAAGCGCAATCGATTGGGACCTCGTGACAAGGGCCAAGAGGGCGCAAGGGAAGCTTGCCCGGTATTTTGAACTGCTCGAAGAAGTAAAGCAGCTTGAGGCAGACCCGGACGTGGCTCCCTTTCTGAGTTCTGGCGAAGGCGTCCTGCCGCAACCTACGGCTCAAGATAGGGTTGAGGCCGAAGAGTCGGGCGTGGGTCCGCAACCTGTGGCCCCGCTGGCACCCCAGCAGGAGGACCCGACGCTTCAGCCCGCCGTTTCGGCACCAAAGCCGTATACGCCTAGGGTTCCGCGCAGGTACATAGAGCGGAGCCTAATGAAAGTGGGTGAGCCGGAGTTTGATGCGCAAGAAGTTTTGGCAAAGTTCAGAGATTCTTATCCCTCGTACCCATGGGTAGACGTGAGGCTGGTCAATGACCATCTCCGCAGAATGGAAAAGGCCAACGTGCTAGAGCGAACCGAGACAGGGCGACGGGGGCGGCGTGGAAGCTTGCCTAAGTACAGGAGAGTGGTGAAGGTGCAGGCGAACTCAACGAGTTAACGCAACTTAAAACGACAGGAGGTGAAACATGGTGAGGACACGAAGGACTCGCAGTAGAAGCTAGGCCACTCCTGAAGGTGGGGGCCTTCGGGAGTGGCCTAAGACAAACAGCGGGGGCACGGTGGCCCCAAACTACGGTAAGACTAGCGGTAGACTTACTGTAGCACCGCCGCCGCCTCATTGCAAGCTCCGAGGCTTAATATGGGAAGCAGTTGGCTCGTATGGGTGGCGAAGTGGAACCGCCGTTGGCGGCCCGACTGGGCGCGCAGCGACTGAACCGCTAGCCTTGTGAGGGCGGTCCTTCGGGGCCGCCCTCAGCTCTCGCCACTTCCCGACGCGCCGCCGAAACTAAAATCTCTCGAATCCAGCTCGATACATCTCCCGTGCCCTTGCGGCGCGCCGCCAACTGTGCGGCCTGCCGGATCAATTCGTCGTGCTCTGGTAGCACGCGGACGCGGAGCATGGTGCTGTATGCACGGTCCTTCTTGGGCCTGCCAGTTCTGACCATGGACAAACCGTAGCACCATGAGTGCCACATGTCAATCAAGGGAACCTCTTGACTATGGCGCCAATGGTGCTACAATAAGTCCAGTCGAAGCGAGAGGAGACACCTAAAACATAAACGGCTCGGCAGTCGCGCCAACGACCACCGAGCCAAAGAATCCGCCAGCCGAAGCCAACGGACCCCACACCCCGCATTATGGCACGGCTGGCAGTCGAGGGAGCGAGCGATGGAATGCCCGAGCTGCCAGAGTCAAGAGAGCAAGAAACACGGAAACACGTCGGACGGACGCCCCCGGTTTCGTTGCCGGTCCTGCCGCCGCGTGTGGGTAGACGTCAAGTTGCCGAAGCCGACGCGGCGCGCTCGCCGTATCTCGAACGGCCAAGCCGAGATGATCCTGGGGATGCTGTGCGAGGGCTCCTCTATCCGGGCCATCCAACGGCTGGTAGGCGTTGAGCAACGGACGATCCTGCGCATGTTGGTGGATTTCGGTACGGGATGCGAACGGCTCCTGGAAGAGAAGATCCAGGCCCTACCCGTCAAGGACGTAGAGGCGGACGAGCTGTGGTCCTACATCTTCTGTAAGCAAGCCACCAAGGAAAGGAAGAAAATTGACAATCCGGACGCGGGAGACGCGTATTGTTACATTGGTCTGGAGAAGAATAGCAAGCTGGTGCTCGCGTGGCACCTGGGGCGGCGGAACGCCTGGGATGCGCATGACTTCGTTGAGAAGCTGGCGACGGCCACGGCGGGCAACTTCCAGTTGAGCACAGACGGATTCAATGCCTATCCCAACGCTGTCGAGTACGCGCTCGGCGGCCGGGTGGACTACGCGCAGGTGGTGAAGGAATTCGCCAGCTCGGGAGGCGAAGAGGCGCGGCGGTATGCACCGCCGCGCCTGATAGGGCAGGAGAAGGTCACCGTCTCCGGTACCCCGGATGAGGATCGGGTCTCGACGTCCCACGTGGAACGCCTCAACTGGACGATCCGCACCGGCCTCCGGCGGTTCACCCGTTTATCGAACGGCTTCAGCCGCAAGAAGGAGAACCTACGCGCCGCCATCGCTCTGTTCGTGGCGTATTACAATTTCGTAAAGTTCAGCAAGGCAGTGCGCATGCCTCCCGCGATGGCGGCGGGCGTCATCACCAAGCCGTGGTCTCTGGCGGATCTCCTGCGGGAGGCGGAAGCCCGGATCGACCGGGGAGCGCTAGCGGAGGCGGCGTAACTTTCCCAATGGCAGCACTACCCATGAGGGCAGTCGCTGCCCTTATCGGGGAAACGGCTGCCCTCGTGAGGGCGATCTCTGCCCTCTCTTCGAGGATGGGCCGTTATCTCTCGGAATCGATCTGCGCGTGCTCACGCATCGCCGCCGCCAGCTCGGCGGGCGTGCCGACGTCGAGGTAGGAGCCGTGGGGGAACTCGACCCCCTCGACGTGGAGCCCGGCGGTTACAGCGGCCTGAACCACGGCGCCGATCTGGAATTCCCCTTCCCCTGCAGTCTGCCTCTGCACCGTCTCGTGGAGGAAACGGGTGAACGCCGGGCCCCAGACGGCGATCAGCCAGTTGAAGCGGAGGGTCGTGCTCTCGGGCCGGACCTCGACGCGGACCACCCGGCCGTTTGGAGCCAGCTCGACCATGTCCGTGGTCCGGAACCGCTCCGTCGGAAAGAGCCCGAGGACGAGATCCGCCGCCGTGGCCGCCTGCCGCTCCACGAGCCGGGCGTAGGCGTCGGCCGGCTGGAAGATCACGTCCGGGAATCCCAGGGCCACGACCGCCCCCTCGACGAACGGAAACGCCCGGTCGAGCGTCTCGGGGACGCTCCGCGATCCGGGAATCATGAGGTACGCGAGCGCCACGTCCGCGATCTCTCCCGTGCCGAAATAGCGGGGCACGTCGATCTTGGATTCATGGAGCACCATGAAGGCCTTCCCGATCCCTCCGGCCCGGAAGCGCTCCAGCAGATAGTGCCCCGCGACCTTCGGGGCTGGTCCCCTGGGGGTCTCCCGGAAGCCGATAGGGAGGAGCTCCTTGCTGCACGGGAGGGGACCGAGACGCTCGGCGCGGCCGGCGGCAGGGATGAGGCCGAGGAGGGGGGAAGTGCTCAGGGTATGGACCTCAAGAGATAAAATGATCCTGATTCAAGAGTCGTACAGTCCGTCACGGGAAGGGTACAATGGCAGTGCGCGTTTGGGAGAGCACGATGCGAGTCAGTTCGAAAGGCCAGATCACCATCCCCAGCGAGATCCGCGAACGGACCGGACTGCAGCCTAACTCCGAAGTTATCCTGGAGGTTGAGGGCAACACGGTAAGAATCCGTCCAGCTCACCGGGAAGAGGACACTAGGGAAGATAGGCCCAAAGAGGCCCAGCGATCTTCTCTGCCGCCTCCTCCGCGTCCCTCTCTGAGGGAGGAGCCGTTCGTCGGGATGTGGAGCGACCGGGAAGACATGGCCGATAGTACCGAATGGGTCCGCCAGGCTCGTGAGCGAGAGTGGGGCCGGCGTTGATCGTCATCGATACGGATGTTCTCATCGATGTCAGCCGGAATGTGGCAGAAGCCATCGACGTCCTACAGCGCCTCAGAGAGCATGATGAGCTTGCGATCAGCACCGTAACGCAAATGGAGCTCATCGTAGGCTGCCGGAATCGTCAGGAGCTACGGTCTCTCCGATCTTTCCTACGGCCGTTCAGGATCTTCAGGATTAGCGAGTCTATCTCGGAGAAGGCAGTGGAGCTTCTTCTGCAATACCGTCTCTCGGACGGTCTTCTTCTGGCAGACAGCCTGATTGCGGCCTCGGTCCTTGCTTACCGATTGCCCTTCCTCTCCAAGAACCAGAAGCACTATCGTTTCATTGAGGGGCTGAAGTTGTTGCCTTATCCAAGCGCCCGTCCATGATGTTCACTCTGGGTCATGCCGGGAGGGTCTGTCACGATCAAGCACGATGGCTTCTATGGCCGCGATTTCCTCTTCAGAGAGTCCTTCGTAGACCTCATGCCATGCTGACAGCTCAGACAAGCCGAACTTGGCCCGGACCTCTTCGACGCTTACGCAGCGCCCCTCTTCGGCGTCTTTGAGACCGGCCTCGATCGCTTGGCGGACATCTCCATCTTTCGGAAATCCTCAAGCGGCGCATCGAAATCCGCAGCCATCGTGATCAACCCCTTCGCGCTCCCGAACGTGCGGCTCTTCCGGTGAGGTATCTGCTCTCCAACCCGATTCTTGATCTCGATCACCACACGCTCGTGGTCCCGGAGCCCAGGATCTTCAAGGGGCTTCAGTACTCCATCTTCGTAAACCGCTTCGAGAATACGGGCCATTCGGATCTCCTTGTAACCGGAGAAGATTACCACCGTCAGGAAAATGTAAGATCCCGCCCCGTGACCGTCCCCACCCTCTCCTACCAGTACCTCACCCGCAAGGAGGCCGACATGGCCTTCAAGCGGCGGGCTTGGACGATCTTCGAGTGGCTGGGGACTACGGACGGCCAGACGATCCTGGACTGCGGGTGCGGGCGCGGGTTCTATCTCAAGATGCTCCGGCATCTGGGGACCGCCCGGCAGTTCGGGATCGACCTGGAGCTCCCCTATCTTCGGAAGGCGCGGCGGAACACGGCGGACCTACCGGACGTCCTCATCACCAACGCCTCGATCTATGACCTCCCCTATCCAGATGAGACGTTCGATGCGGTCATCCTCTCGGAGATCCTGGAGCACGTGGACCGGGATGTAGATGCCCTCCGGGAGGTCCGCCGGGTGCTCAAGCCCAGTGGGCTCGCCCTGATCACGGTTCCCCACGCCGATTACCCCTTCTGGTGGGACCCGATCAACAAGACCCTGGAGACGCTCTTCGGAACCCACATCGGCCGCGGTCCCCTCGCCGGGATCTGGGCCTTCCACGTCCGCCTCTACACGCCGGAGCAACTGCGGGAGTCGGTGCTCGGGGCCGGGTTCCGGATCGAGGAGGAGCGGTCCCAGACCCACCACGCCTTCCCCTTCGTCCACAACCTCCTCTACGGCCTCGGCAAGCCCCTCCTCGAATCCGGCCTCTTCGGCCGCGGCCTCGCCGACGTGGCCGACCGCGGCAGCTTCGACCGGGACGGCGGGAGCCCTCTTCATCCCGTGAACATGGGCTTGAAGATGCTGAATTGGATCGACCGGAAGAACGCGATGAACGAAGTGCCGGGGCGGTCGACGGTCAATCTGTGTTTGAAGGCGCGGAAGGGGTGAGCATGAGAGAGCTTGGGCAGCTCGACGATCCTAGATTCCCCGGGATCACCTACAGACGCGGGGCTGCAGGTTCCGATGAGCCTGTCATTCGCGGGACCGGCCTTCATGTCCGAACCCTTGTGGTGGCGCACCATGTCTGGAATTTGAGCGTCTCCGACATCGCGGCCAATCAAGATCTGGCAGAGGAGCAGGTTCTGGAAGCTCTCGCCTTCTTCGAAGCCCACCGAAGCGAGATCGAATCCGCTATTGCTGAAGAGCAGCAATACGAACCGACGGATGCTTAGAAAGCGTCAGCGGTCCTGCTTGCCAGAAGCAAGGACACCAAGGACCAAGAAGGACAATAACTTTGACGTCCTTGAGATCCTTGGTGTCCTTGCTGTCCTTGATCTGCGCCTACTCTGGCTGAATGCCTGGCGTTGAAGTCTGCCAGGAGCCTTCTTGTACCCGCGCCGCGTGCCGCGTGAACAGCTCCTCATACCGCGACACCGTCTCCTCCACCGCGAAGTGCCGCTCGATCTCCACGGCCGGCCGGACGTAGCGTTCGCGGTGGGATAAGACCTCGACGATTCCCTCTCCCAGGGCCTGCCAGTCGTTCCTCGGCACGATCTTGCCCATTCCGGTGAGCTGCACGGGCACGCGGCCTCCGGGGGTGTCGGTCATCACGACCGGGGTGCCGCAGAGCATGGCTTCGCCCTGGACCAGAGCGAAGCACTCGGTGTCGATCGGCAGGGCCAAGACGTCGCAGGCGGCGTAGAAGTCCGCCATGTCCTGGGGCGAGGGGACGACGCCCAGGAAGACGAGCTGTTCCTGGTAGCGGTCCACCAGCGGCTTGTGGCGGGGCCAGTAGGATTCGTAGGGAATCTGGTGCTGGCCCGCGAAGACGACCCGCGCCGTGGGGAAGGTGCGGTTGACCACCTCCAGCGAATGGATCAGCAGGTCCGGCCTCTTCTCCTCGACGAAACGGCCGGCGAAGCCGATCACCGGGCCGCCGTCCGGCGACCAGGAGCGGCGCAGCTCGCGCACCCGCTCCGGGTCCGGCCTCGGCACGTCGACGAAGGGGGGGATCACCTCCACCCTCTCGAGGTACGGACTGAGGTAGTAGGAGTGGCGGGCGTAGTCCAGGGTGTGGCAGACGAAGGCCGGCGCCGCGCTCGCCATGAAGCGGTAGAAGCCGAACAGGACGGCCGTGATCATCCGGTTGAGCGCCCCCGCGGGCAGCACCAGGTCGCCGTGGTGGGTGACGACGATCCGCCGGCCCGCCAGGCGCGCGGCCAGGCTGATGAGGGCCGTCTCGAACATCGGCGTGTGGACGCTCACCACGTCGTGCTCCCGGATCAGGCGGAAGAGCGCCCGGGGATAGCCCGGCAGCAGCATGCCGCGGCTGACGGCGAACGGCAGGGGCCAGAGGCGGACGACCCGGACGCTGTTCTCGATCGATTCGCCCAGCGGCGTCTCGCGGGAGTGCCGGGCGCAGAGGACGGTCACCTGATGCCCGCGGGCCGCCAGGCGCTCGGCGAGTTGCTGGACGTAGAGCGTCAGGCCGGTGCGGTGCGGCAGGTAGTAGAGCAGACAGATCAGGATCTTCAGCTTGCCGTCTCGATCGCTCTGCATGGTGATGCCTGCCCAAGGGGGAGACTGGGATGCTAGCACAAGGTGTTACGCTTCGCCCCCGTGCTGAAACAAGGGGGTGTGGTCATCACATCGGCGATCGCCGCCGTGGTGGTCCTCGCGGCCGTGGGCCTGATGCTCGGGCTGCGGTTCGGGGGGAACGTCACCGGCTTCTTCCGGATCGGGGACGCTCTACCCCTCTCGCCGTTCCTGCCGAGGAGCGAGGCGTTCGTCCATCCGGGCGAGCCCGGCTACGACGGCCAGTTCTTCCTCACCCTGGCCTACGATCCCCTGCTCCGCCATGAGGGGACGCTCGCGGCGCTCGACAATCCGCGCTACCGGGCTCGCCGGATCCTCTATCCGGCGCTCGCTCATGGGATCGCGCTGGGCTCTCCCCGGTTGGTGCCCTGGGCGCTGGTCTTCCTGAACGTGGCCTCGGCGGTGGCCCTGGTGGCGCTGTTGGCCCTTGGGTGGCATCGGGCAACTCCTGGGTGGGCGCTCGGCGTGCTGGCGTTTCAGGGGCTCTGGGGGTGCCTGGCGCTCTCGCCGGCCGACCTGCTCGCCCTGGTGTTCCTGGTGGCGGTGCTCGGCTGCTACCAATCCAGAAACTCCGCGGGCGTCGTGGTGTCGCTGCTCCTGGCGTCCCTCACGCGAGAGACATACCTGTTGCACGGGGCTCTCTTCGCCGGCCTGTCGCTCCGGGAGAAGCGGTGGCGGGAGGCGCTGGCGATCGCGGCCGGTCAGCTCCCCGCGGTCGCCTGGAACGCCTGGGTGCTGCTGCGGGTGCCCGAGGGGAGCTCGTCGGTCCGCGAGAGCTTCGGTCCCCCGTTCCGCGGGATCTTCGAGGCGATCCTGCGCCTCTTGAGGAGTGAGCCGACGGGGAAGCTCCTGTACGAGGGACTGTCCCTCGTTCTTCTCCTGGGCGTGGCGGCGATGCTGGCCTGGACGCTCTTGAAAAGAGCGGAGGCAGCGGCGTGGTGCGCGGTGCCGTTCCTCCTCCTGCTCGCCGTCTCCCGCGCCGGTCTGCTGGATTACTACGTCAACTACACCCGGGTCTTCCTGGGCCTCTACGTCCTGCTCCTGCTGTGCGACGGCGGAGCCGGATACCGCCGTCTCCGGGCGGGCCTCCTGGGCGTGAGCGCCGCGGCGGCGGCCCTCTATCTCGGGCGGCAGTTGTTTTTCTAGTACCATCCCCCGTCTGCGCTTGACCGCCTGAGAAGCCATGTCCTCCGCCGACTCCCGTCCAGGTACGTCCAGGCTCCCCATCGGGTGGCTGCTGATCGTGCTGCTGCTCGCGAGCTTCGCCCTGCGGACGTGGGACGCGAGCCAGGGGCTGAACGCCAGCCGCTATTTCGACGAACGGTTCACGCTCAAGAACATCACGTCGCTCCTGAAGTACGGGGACTACCGGCCGCGGCACGCCTTCTATCTCAGCCTGTCGTACCTGCCGCAGGCGGCGGTGCTGGCGGCGAGCCAGGGGCTCTACCGGGCGACGCGGTACCAGCCGTTTTCGATCTACAGCGAGACGAGCGACGGCTACTCGCCCACGGCCTACTGGCTGTGCCGGATGGTCAACGTGGTCTACGGGACCTTGAGCCTGCTGCTCCTGTTCCTCATCGGCCGGCGGATCTGGTCGCCGGAGGCGGGGCTGGTGGCGGCGGCCGTGCTGGCGGCGTTTCCCCGGCACGTGCTGAGCTCGGTCGAGTTCAAGCCGGACATCCTGGTCATCCTGCTGGTGACGCTGACCTTCTACTGGACGCTCGGCGCCGCGTTCCGGCCGAGCCTGGCGCGCTTTCTCCTCGTGGGGTTCGGCGTGGGGCTCGCGGTTTCGACCAAGTACACGGGGATCGCGGGGTCGATCCCCATCGTGGCCGCCACCCTGGTGAACGGCCGCAAGGATCGACGGCAGTGGGTGTGGCTGATCGCCGCGGGCGTGACCTCGGTCGCCACCTTCGTGCTTCTCAACCCGTTCCTGGGCGTGGTCTTCAAGTTCATCCCCAAGCTGGTCCACGGCTACGCGGCCAAGGGGGTCGAGGAGGAGAGCAACCACTGGGTGGTGTTCGAGCGGCAGGTGGAGTTCCTGGTCGAGCACCACGGCCCCCTGCTGGCGGCGTTCGTGGCCCTGGGCATCCTTGGGCTGCTGTGGCGGATCTGGCGGCCGGCTCCCGAAGACACGGTCGAGCGGCGGCTGGGCTCGATCCTGGTGCTGAGCCTGCTGCTGGGCTATTCGGTCGTCCACTCGCTGGGCATGACCCTGTTCCGGGGCCAGAACTACCTGCCGGTCGTGCCCTTCTCCTCGCTCGCCGCCGCGTGGGCCCTGGTTGAGCTCTGGCGGTGGCTGGTGAACCGGGTGCGCCCGCTGGCGTGGGAGCCGGTTGCGACGGTGATCTGGATCGGTGTGGTCGCGGCGCTCCTGGCCCAGCAGTGGCGGATCGTCTATCACCGGGTGGTGCCCACGACCTTCCAGACGGCGAACCGGACCCTGCTCAGCACCCTGGAGCCGCTCGGTCTCCGCCACGTGGTCTACGAGAGAGGGATCGGTACCTTCCAGGGGGGCGGCAGGCCGCGCCGGCCGCTGCTCACCCGGGTGGATCACCTGAAGGACCTCGACCGCGCCTTCCTCAACCGGGCGGACGTGGAGGTCTTTCCCCAGAGCCAGCTCGACGGGCCGGACGCCGACTTCTACCGGAGCCGCATCGACCGGGTCCCCTGGTCGCAGGTGCAGATCCTGGGCGAACGGCTTTTCGTGACCCGCGGCGAGCCGATCGTGGTGGTGCGGCACCTCTGGGAGGCGGACGGGACTCCCCGGGAACTGCGGGTCCGGCGGCCGGACCAGGCGCCCTATCTGGTGGGCCGCCTGCCGGAGGGGCTGGTCCGGCCGGGGGACACGGTCTCCCTGGTGCTCTGGGTCCCCCGCGAGGCCACGGACCTGAAGATGAGCGAGCTGCGGCTGGATCCCGGGGGTCGGCCGGTGCGGATGTTCGAAACGGGACGCCGGCTGAGCCGGTTCTTCCGCACGAGCCCGCGCTTCCAGATCACCGGCCAGGAGATCCGGGTGCGCATCCCGGCCCGCCCCGAGGACCGGCCCCGGGGGTTCGGCCTGGAGGTGCACCGATGGCGGCCTTCCCCTCCCGCAGATCCGGCGGCACGTTGACGGTGCGTCCTCATTCCACCGGTCTGCTCGGCGGGAGCGCAATGCTCCTGGTGACGCTCAACCTGGCCAACGCGCTCCACTTCGTCTTCCACATCGCCATGGCGCGGATGCTCGGGCCGGCGGGCTACGGCGCGCTCGCGGCTCTGCTGGCCATCCTCTACGTGCTGAACGTGTTTGCTGAGTCGGTGCAGACGGTCGTCGCCCGCTACG
>CAXTNS010000158.1:6602-11769 GCA_964245465.1 uncultured Thermoanaerobaculia bacterium | reverse complement strand
GCACCAACGCCGACCCGGCGGCGATCCAGGCATTCCTGGGGCATTTCAAGCTCTGCGGGAAGTAGGGAGAGCCTTACAGTGAGCTCGTTCGCTCCGGCGAGCCTCCCGTTCGGGTCTACGGGAGGCCTTTCGGCTCCGGCGAGCCGGTCGTTCCACCCTACAGACGGCTCGTTCGCGCCGGCGAGCGCTTCGTTCGGGTCCACGGCTCACTCGTTCCGGCCGGCGAGCTCTCCGCCGACCGGAACGAACGGCCTGATGACCGGAACGGGAGACCTGACGAGCGGAACGGGGAGCTCGCCGGAGCGGACGAGCTTCCCGTAGACCCGAACGAACGGCTCGCCGGAGCCGAAAATTGATCCGCAGACCTGAACCAGTCTCTCGCCGGCCGGAACGAACCTCCCGTAGATCGGAACGAACGGCTCGCCGGGGCGAACGAACCAACTTTAGGGGTCAATATGGAGCGCAGAGCCCTGATTCTCTCGATCACTGTCTTGCTGTGGGCTGGCCTCGGCTCGCCCAATGCCTCCGGCGCCCCGCCGGAGGATGCCTTCACGAAAGAGCTGCAAGCCCTGGCCGGCTCGTGGAGGCCCATTTCCGCCGAGAACAACGGATATAAGGCATCCGAAGGAGACCTGAAGGGAACCCTTTGGATTCGGGACGCAGACGGCAAGTGGACGATGCGGCGGGGTGACAAAACCGTTGTCGAATGGGCCGTCAAAACGATAGACGCGACGAAACGCCCCAAAACGATTGATATTGAGGTAACGGCCGGCGAGTACAAGGGGGTGGTTTACCTGGGCATCTATGAGCTCGACGGCGACACGCTGCGAATCTGCTTCGCGATGCCCGACAAGCCCGTGCGTCCCACGGAATTCTTCGCGGGCAAAGGGAGCATCCGTGCGCTCTCCGAGTTCAAGAGGGAGAAAGACTAATCGGTCACTTCCCCCGCTCATCCCACCGCCGGTGCATCCAGAGCCACATCTCGGGATGCGCCCGGATATCCTCCTCCGCAGCCTCCAGATACTGGCGCGTCAGGGCAGCGACCGCCTCATCCCCATCTTCCCCTTCCGGCGGCAGGATGGGCGGGCGGACCACGATGCGGTAGCGGCCTCCGGGCTCGGGGTAGGCGGCGATGGGCACCACGGCGGCCCCGGTGCGCAGGGACAGGCGGGCGAGGACCGGTGTCGTCAGGGCCGGGCGGCCGAAGAAGGGGACGGGGATTCCTTCCCGCTCCTGCACCCTCTGGTCGATCAGGATGCCGAGGCGGCCCCTACCCCGCAACACCTCGATCATCTTGCGCGCGGCTCCCCTTTTGGGGATGACGGCGTTGCCGAAGCGCTCGCGGAGAGCCCTCAGCTCCTTGTCGAGCCAGGGGTTGTCGGCCGGGCGGACCACGATGTCCATGCGGCCCCGGATGAGGCCGATCATGGGTGGCACCAGCTCCCAGAAACCCAGGTGAGCCGAGAGGATGAAGATCCCCTTGCCCCGGCTCTCCGCCTCGTCCAGGTGCTCCCAGCCCTCCAGGCTGAACCGATGGCAGAGCTCGGTCCCGTTGAAGCGCGTCGAGGAGATGGCGTCGCAGAGGGCGGCCCCGAAGTGGCGGAAGCACGCCTCCACCAAGCGCCGCCTCTCGGGCTCGGGGATCTCCGGCAGGGCCACGGCCATGTTGCGCAGGGCGACGTCCCGGTGGCGGCGGTCGAGGTGGTGGGCCAGGCTGCCCAGAGCGCGGCCGAAGGAGCGGGCGCCTTCGTGGGGCAGGGCGCGCAGGAACCCCTTCAGGGCCAGGTAGAGGCCGTGCTCGACGCGGTGGCGGACGGGACGGTTCTTCACGATGGCGCGATCCTACCCACTTCTCCATCCAGCCAGGCCCAGAACGCCGGTTCGGGTTCGGCGCGGACCGGCAACTCGGCCAGCGGTACCTGCAAGCGGCGGTGGAGCTTGACCCGGTCCTTGGAGGTGGTGAGCACGGCCGCGGCGCCGCTCGTGCGGAAGGCCTCCGCGATCTTCTCCAGGCTCGCCGACGGATAGCCGTGGTGGTCCGGGAAGCGCAGCTCGCCCGCGATCTCGAAGCCGAGCCCGCGGACCGTCCCGGTGAAGCCCTCTGGCCGGGCGATGGCGGTGACGAGGAAGACCCGCGCGCCGGCAGGGACGGGCGAGCCGTCCGCGAAGCGGGCCGTCCCCGGGACCGTGCGGCTGGCGAAGCCGGGACCCGTAAAACCGTGAGGTCGCAGAGCCTCGGCCAGGGCGGCTCCATGCCCGTCGATCTCGGACGCTCCCGTCAGGATCGCCGCGTGGGCACGGGACACGGAGGCCAGCGGCTCGCGCAGCCGGCCGGAGGGGAAGAGGCACCCGCCGCCGAACGGGTCCGAGGCGGGGAAGGCCACGAGGTCGAGATCGCGGTGGAGCCGCAGGTGCGAGAAGCCATCATCCAGGAGGAAGAGAGCGGGCGCGGGCTCCAGACGTCGCAAGGCCTGGAGGCCGGCCTGGTGACGGTCGGGGCCCACGACCACGGCGACTCCCGGCAGCTCGCCCGCCAGGAGCACGGGCTCGTCCCCCGCGACGAGGGGACCCAGGAGCGGACCCTCGCCCGCGCTCACCACCCGCACTCCCTGGCCTTGCCCGCCATAGCCGCGAGAGAGGATGCAGACGGCCAGGCCGCGGTCCCGAAGGTGCCCGGCGACGGCCGCCACCAGGGGCGTCTTGCCGGAGCCTCCCCAGTGGAGGTTGCCCACGCTCACCACCGGCCGCGGCAGGCGCCGGGCGCGGTCGCGGTACCACCTCTGGCGCAGGCGGTGGGCACCGCCGTAGAAGAGCTGCCAGGGGGAGGACGGGGGCGGCGGAGCCCTCATGAAGCGTCCTTGAAGACGGTGAGGATAGGCTCCAGCATCTCCAGCGTCCGGGCGAGGGCGCCGCGGTTCTCCTCCACCAGCCGCAGGGCGCGCCCGCCCACGGCGCTGGCGGATTCGGGGGCGTCGAGCCACTCGCGCCAGGCCGCGGCCAGCTCCCGGGCGTCCGCCACACGGCGCCAGGCGGAGGCGCGGTCGAAGGCCTCGGCCATCTCGCGGAAGTTGTGCATCGAGGGTCCCACGGGGACCGGCACGCCGATGCGGGCGGCCTCCAGGGGGTTGTGGCCGCCCGTGGGCACCAGGGTGCCGCCGATGAAAGCGGCGGCGGCCAGACGGTAGAGGCCGGCCAGATCGCCGAGGCTGTCGAGCAGCACGATTTCCGGCCGTCCTGATTCGGGGAGCGCGGCGCGGCGCGCGAAGTCGACCCCACGGGAATGAAGCAGGGCGGCGGCCTCGTTCCAGCGTTCGGGGTGGCGGGGAGCGAGGACCAGGAATGCTCTGTCCCCGCCGATTTCGCGGAAGGCGTCGAGCACGGCCTCTTCTTCGCCCGCCATGGTGGACCCGGCGAGGAGGATCGGCCGTCCGCCGGCCAGCTTCTCCAGCGCCGCTTCCAGCTCGGGCTTGCGCGGCGGCTCGGGGGATTCGTACTTGAGGTTGCCGGTCACGGTGATGCGGCCGGGCTCGATGCCCAACGCGGCCAAGCGGTCTCGGTCCTGGGCGCTCTGGACGCCGAAGCAGTCCACGGCCGAGAACAGCGGTCCCAGAAAAGAGCGCAGGCGGCGCATCCGTCCGAAGCTGCGGTCACCCACCCGGCCGTTGACCACGGCGACCGGGAGCCCGCGGCGGCGCGCTTCCCTGAGGAGCAAGGGCCAGTAGTCCCCCTCGACCAGCACCAGGGCCCGCGGCTCGTAGCGCTGGAAGAACCTGCGGACGGCGAAGCCGACGTCGAAGGGGAGGTAGGCCACCTCGGCACGGTCTCCAAAGGCCGCCCGCGCCCGCTCCTGGCCCGTCGGGGTGACAGTGGTGACGAGGAGGGGAATCTCCGGCGGCAGAGCTCGCGCCAGGGTGGCCGCGACCCCTACCTCGCCCACGGAAACGGCGTGGAGCCAGAGGGCGCCCTGCCGCGCCGCAGGCCCTCCGGAGGATCCAAGCCGGCCCGGCAGGGTGGGCAGGTAATGGCGCCCCCGCCGGGCGAGCAGAAAAGGGCCGGCCACGGCTAGAGCAGCCCCGGTCGCGAGCTGGTAGAGTCCCCAGAGGACAGTCCGCATCGGCCGGCAGTATAATGGCTTGTTTGGAGAGGTGTAGGAGTCCCCAGGCGGTCCTAGACGGTCCCCGTGGGCTCCTCCGTATACCACGCTGAATATGCTCGAGCTCGTCTATTCCAATCGCCGATCCCCCCGTCCCTCGTGGGCCGAGGCGTCCGACCGCGAACTCCTGATGGCCGTACGTCAGGGGGAGGAGTCAGCGCTCAACGAGTTGATCGGTCGCAAGACCAAGCCCCTCCTCCAGCTCTGCCAGCGCATCCTGAGCGACGCCGAAGAGGCGCGCGACGTGGTGCAGGTGACCTTCTTCAAGGTCTGGGAGAACCGGGGGAAGTTCGACGACCGGTGGAGCCCGAACACATGGATCTACCGGATCGCGAGCAATCTGGCCATCGACCATCTGCGGTCCAGGAAGAGCCGTGAGAAGAGCCACGAGCCGGTGCGCCAGCACCTGCGGCAGGTGGCCGACGGGAGGGCCCACCGGGACCTCTCGCGCCTCCAGCAGACGGAGGTCTCGATGATTTTCCGCGAGCTGTCGGCCGGCCTGTCGGAAAAACAACGGATGGTCTTCCTCCTGCGCGAGCTCGAGGGCCTGTCGTCGCCCGAGGTGGCCGAGATCCTCGGCTGCCGGGAGTCGACGGTGCGCAACCACCTGTTCAACGCGAGAAAGTATCTGCGCCGTGAGCTGCTCCGGCGCTACCCCGAATACGCCGGCGGCTTCGGCCTGGGCGAGGAAGGGGTGGAGGTCTAGTTTTGCTGAGTTGTCCGGACTGGAGCCGCCTCGCGGCGGTACGTAGTGAAGAGGGAGCCGAGCCCGAGGGCTGGGCCGAGGCCGTGGCGCACTTCGACTCCTGCGCCCTCTGCCGCAAGGACGCTCTGAAGGCCGATCCCCTGCTGGTCTTCCGGCGGATGCCCGCGGCGGAGATCACCCCCGCCGAAGAGCGCCTCGAGGTCGAGTCGATGCAGCAGGCGGTCGCCGCCATGCGCACGGCCCGGCGGCTGGAGGCTCGGGGAAGATTCGCCGGCTGGCGGCGCTGGGCCGCGGCGACGGTGCTGGCC
>CAXTNS010000158.1:0-6592 GCA_964245465.1 uncultured Thermoanaerobaculia bacterium | reverse complement strand
CTGGCCGGGGTCTCGCTGGGCCTGGGCCGCGACAGGGCGCCTCAGCTCGAGCAGACCACCAAGGTTCCGCCGGCCCCCGCGGCGGTGGCCACGCCGTCCGCGCAATTACTCGACGGAATCAACCGGCCCGAAGCCCGCGTCTACCAGATGGACAGCGACGACATGTCGCCCGTCATGATCATTGACGAGAGCCTGGATGTCTGACCGGTGTCCTGATGCCTGGCTTCGCTCCTTTCGCCCGGTTCCGCGGCGGTCTCACCCCTCCTTCCCGCAATCGCGGTCATCGCGGTAATCTACCGGGCATTCCCGTGTCGCACGCGCGCCGCTCCATCGCGAGCTTCCTGCTGATCCTGGCCGTCACCTCGGCTCTCCTGGCCCAGTCTCCCGAGCAGGGCCCGGGACCCAAGGAGGTGGTGCTGCGGGCGTACACGTTCAAGTACCAGCGGGCGAGCGAGGCCCTGTCCCTGGTCTATCCCCTGCTCTCGCCCCGGGGCACGGTCGAGTACCAGCCCCAGGGCAATACGCTGGTGATCCGCGACGTCGACGCAGCGATCCGGCGTATCATGCCGGTGCTACGGGGCTTCGACCATCCGGCGCGTCCGTTGCGGCTGGAAATGATCGTGGTGCGGGCCAGCCGTTCCGAGGTGTCCCCGCCGCTGCCGCGCTCGGACCTGCCCGAGCAGCTCACCAAGCGCCTGCACAACCTGCTGAAGTACGATGTCTTCGAGACGCAGGCGCAGGCGCAACTCGCCGGCGTCGAGGGTCAATGGGTGGTCTATGAGCTGGGACCGGAGTTCCGGGTGAGCTTCCGCTTCGGCACCCTGCTAGAGAACCAGCGGGTGAAGCTCTCGAAGTTCCGGATCTCCCGGCGGATGGAGGGCCGGTCCGAGACCACCCTTCTGGAGACGAACCTGAACCTCCGGCTCGACCGGACGTCGAACCTGGGCCTCGCCAAGAGCGAAGAGAGCCGCAAGGCGCTCATGGTGGTGCTGACGCTGCGCGACGGCGACGGCTCCCTGGCTGGAAAGCGATAACTGGGATAACGGAGAGACAAGGAAGAGATGCAGTTCATCTGTCGAATCGGAACGCCGGACGGCCGGGTGCTCGAGGAGGTGTACACGGCAAGTGACGAGACCGCTCTGCGCACCGACCTGGGCAAGCGCGGGTACCACCTCTTCGAGGTGCGGCGCCGCGGGGGAGGCCCTTCCCTCGCCCTGCCGACTTTCGGCTACCGCCGCCGGATCCCGGCCCCGGAGTTCGTGGTCTTCAACCAGGAGCTGGCGGCGCTGCTCAAGGCCGGCCTGCCCCTGCTGCAGACGCTGGACCTGATGCTGGAGCGCATGAAGAACCAGCACTTCAGATCAGTGCTGACGGACATTCGCGACCGGGTCAAGAGCGGCACGGACCTCTCGGAGGCCTTCGCGGCGCACGGCGACCTGTTCCCGCGGCTGTACCCCTCGTCCCTCAAGGCGGGGGAGCGCAGCGGTGAGCTGGAGCAGGTGATCCGCCGCTTCATCCGCTACATGAGGCTGGTGCTCGACGCCCGCCGGCGGGTGATCTCGGCCCTGATCTATCCGGCCGTCCTGGTTTGCCTGTCGGTCGCCATGATCGCCATCATGGCGATCTACGTGGTGCCCAAGTTCATGGGCTTCTTCAACGAGCTGGGCGCGGACCTGCCGCTCATCACCCAGATCGTGCTGGCGGTCTCGACGTTCGCGAGCAGGAACTGGCCCTGGATCCTGATCCTCCTCGTCCTGGGAGCCATCGCGTTGCGCACCTGGGGCCGTACGGACACGGGACGGCTCGCCCTGGACCGGCTGAAGCTGCGCCTCCCCTTCCTGGGGCCGGTGCTCCACCGGTTCGCGATGTCGGAATTCTCCCGTTCCCTTTCGACGTTGCTGTCCGGAGGCATCCCGCTCGTGCCGGCGTTCGAGATCGCCGTTTCGTCGGTGGGCAACGCCTACGTGCGAAGCCGGCTGGAACCGACGATCCAGATGGTGCGGGAAGGCAAGCCCTTCCACGATGCCCTGGAGAAGAGCGAGATCTTCACCGACATGGCGATCGACATGGTGAAGGTCGGGGAGGCGACCGGCTCGCTCGACGACATGCTGAGCAGCGTCGCGGATTTCCTGGACGAACAGGTCGAGACCCGGATGGCACGCCTGCTGTCGCTGGTGGAGCCCATGATGCTGGTGTTCATGGGTATCATCATCGCGATCCTGCTGGTCTCGATCTATCTGCCCATGTTCTCGATGCTCGGTTCGTCGAAGTTTTAGCACTCTGGTGACGGGGACCTTCCGTCGGCGCCGGGAAGCGCCGGGGAGGTCCCTTGCGGTTCAGCTTTTGAGGGTTTAGGAGTCCGTTTTTAGGGAGTCTGTAAATGGCAGTGATCAACGGCAAGATGGCAACGATTCATGAAAAGGAGCTCGAGGCGGAGACCGTCGAGCAGGCGCGGGCGCGCGTGGCGCGGGAGCGCCGGGAGGCGGAGACTTTCGCCGCCCGCTACGGCCTCGAGTTCGTGGACATGACCCACTTCCGCATCGACAACGATCTCTTCCGCCGCATCCCGTTCGACCTGATGCTGCGCTACGGCTTCATCCCCGAGGAGCAGCTCGACGGCCGGCTGTCGGTGGTGATGGCCGATCCGTCGGACGTGGTGAAGATCGACGAGCTGGAGCTCCTGGTGGGCCAGCCGGTCGAGGTCAAGGTGGGCGTGCGCTCGGCGATCGAGGAGATCCTCCAGAAGTCGGAGAGCGCCCAGCGCGTGCTCGACGAGGCCTCGGAGGACTTCCGCATCCAGCTCGTCCAGGAGGACGAGGAGGGCGAGGAGATCCTCTCGATCGACCGCATCACGGCCGACACGAGCCCGATCATCAAGCTCGTGGACTCGACGATGTTCAACGCCATCCAGCGCCGGGCCTCGGACATCCACATCGAGACGCGCGAGAGCGAAGTGATCATCAAGTACCGCATCGACGGCGTCCTCTATCAGGCCATGGAGCCGATCGACAAGCGCCATCACCAGACGATCATCAGCCGTATCAAGGTCATGTCGGAGCTGGACATCGCCGAGAAGCGCATCCCCCAGGACGGCCGCTTCAAGCTGCGCCTCAAAGGAAGGACGATCGACTTCCGCGTCTCCATCATGCCGTCGGTCCACGGCGAGGACTGCGTCATCCGAATCCTCGACAAGGAGTCGATGAACAAGGATTTCAAGAACCTGCGGCTGGACATCCTCGGCTTCGACGAGGAGACCATGAGGAAGATCCGCAAGTTCATCCGCGAGCCCTACGGCATGGTGCTGGTGACCGGTCCCACGGGCTCGGGCAAGACGACGACGCTCTACGCCTGCCTGTCCGAGATCCAGTCCTCCGAGGACAAGATCATCACCATCGAGGATCCGGTCGAGTATCAGTTGAGAGGGATCACCCAGATCCCGGTCAACGAGAAGAAGGGGCTCTCCTTCGCCCGCGGCCTGCGCTCCATCCTGCGGCACGACCCGGACAAGGTGATGGTGGGCGAGATCCGCGACCCGGAGACGGCGCAGATCGCCATCCAGTCCGCGCTCACCGGCCACCTGGTGTTCACCACCGTCCACGCCAACAACGTGGTCGACGTGCTCGGCCGGTTCCTCAACATGAACGTGGACCTCTACAACTTCGTCTCGGCGCTCAACTGCGTGCTGGCCCAGCGGCTGGTGCGCAAGATCTGCCCCCACTGCCGGCAGTCCGCCAAGCTGTCTTCGCAGCTCCTGGAGGAGAGCGGCCTCGATCCGGCGATATACTCCGACTTCACCTTCTACGAGGGCCGGGGGTGCATCGAGTGCAACGGCACGGGGTTCCATGGGCGCGTCGCCGTCTCCGAGCTGCTCGACCTCTCGGACCACATCCGCGAGCTGATCCTGGACCGCCGGCCGGCCTCGGAGATCAAGCGCGCCGCCAAGGAAGAGGGAATGACCTTTCTGCGCGAGTCGGCGCTCGAGATGGTCTTCCGGGGAGTGACGACTCTGCGTGAGATCAACAAAGTCACCTTCGTTGATTGAGAAGCTCCTGGGCTTCGCCCCCGTGCCGGCGCCACCGCACGTCTTCGCCCTCGACGGCGAGCGGCTGCGCTATGGCCAGTTCGTCCGCGACCGCCACGGCTTCCGCCTGCGCTCCTTTCGCGAGGCGGCCCTGCCGCGCGACCCGTTCCAGCACGGTCCGCTGGGCGGGCCGCCGCGTGATCCGGCGGCGTTCAAGGAGATCGTGGCCGGGCTGGTGAAGTCGGTCCCCGGCGGCATGCGCGACGCCTCGCTCGTGCTGCCCGACACCTGGCTGCGCGTCAACTTCAGCGAGAGCGGCGACCTGCCGAAGTCGGCCGACGCCTTGGACGAGGTGCTGCGCTGGAAGCTGCGCCGCCTCGTGCCGTTCCGGGTGGACGACCTGCGGGTAGGTGCCACAGAGGTCTCGCCCCTTCCGGGCCAGCAGGAGCCGCGGCGGCTGCTCCTGGGTTTCGCGGCCGAGCCCCTGCTCGTCCAGGTCGAAGAGGCTTTCTCGGCCGCCGGCGTGCGGCTCGGACAGGTGACCAACGCGAGCCTGGCGCTGCTCTCGGCCGTGGCTCCAGAGGCCCCAGCCCAGACACTGGCCGGCTCTTTCGCGGCGTTGGTGCTGGTGGGCGCCGAGGGCTATACCCTGATCTTTGCCCGCGGGAGCGAGCCGGTGCTCCACCGCTACAAGGCCTTCACCGGCAACCTCCCCGAGGGCTCGCGGACGAGCTTCGTGGCGCGCGATCTGAAGCTCACCCGCAACTTCCTCGACGAGCACTTCCCCGGCTCCACGCTCGGCCCCGTGCTGCTGCTGGCTCCACCGGAGCTGGAGCCGGCCTGGCTCGACCGCCTGGAGCAGGGGCTCGACACGCCCGCGGCCCCCCTGGACGGACGGCACCTGCCGCCGCTCCGCGCCGAGGAGGCGGCCGTGCCTGCCTGGCGCGACCTCGCCCCCATGCTCGGCGCCGCCCGGCAGGAGGTGGCATGAGCACCCTGGACGGCACCCCCGAGACCTCCATGTCCGAGCCGCCGGAGCCGGTCGAGCCGGGCTCGCCGAGCCCTCAGAGCCCTCAGACACTGCCCGCCGGGCCGCCGCTCGACCGGGTCGAGCCGCTCAACCTCTCCCGCCGGCCGTTTCTCAACAGCCGGCCGGTGGTGCGGGTGTCGCTGCTCCTCCTGTTGCTGGGTCTCGCCCTCCTGGCGTGGAACGTCGTGCAGTTCCAGAGGTACCTCTCGGAATCGGCCGACAAACGCGCCCAGATCGAGCAGGGCGAGCGTGACGTCGCCCGTCAGCGGCAGGTCAGCGCCGAGCTCCAGAGCCGCCTCGCCGCGCTCGACCTCAAGCAGATGAACGAGCGGGTGGAGCTCCTGAACGAGATGATCGCGGAGCGCACGTTCTCCTGGAGCCTGCTGCTCGACCGCCTGGCCGAGGTGCTGCCCAACGACGTGCGCATCCTCCGGCTCACGCCCAAGATGGACGCCAGCGAGCAGCAACAGAGCCGCGGGCGCAACCGCTCCCGGGCAGAGGGCGCGGAGCGGCAGATCCCGCTGGCGATCAACGGCGAGACCCGCAACGACGAAGCGCTCCTCCAATTCGTAGACAATCTGTTCGCGCATCCCTCTTTCGTGGATCCGAATCCCAGCCGCGACGAGCGGGTAGACGAGGCAAGCAGTCTGTTGAAATTCGATCTGAACGTGCAATACGTACCGGGCGGAACGCCCCAGGGGGTCATCATCGAGGAGATGCCGGCGGTCGAGGAATTGCCTGGGACCAGCGCCGCGCCCAAGGCCCCCGGTAACCTCGGGGCATCCGGAGCGCCCGGAGGCAACAGGCCATGAGGTTCCGCGGCGAGATCTGGCGCCAGCGCCTCTGGATCTGGGTGCCGGCCCTGCTGTTCTTCCTGGCCAACCTCGTGGCGTTCGCCGTCTACACGGTCGGCTACGGCGGGCGCCTCGACGCGCTCGACGACACGCTGAACCAGCAGGAACAGTCGCTCAAGACCCTGGCCGCCGAGCAGCGCGAGGCGCAGGTCATGCTCAACCGCGTGCGCACCAACGAGCAGCAGGTCGAGCAGCTCTATGCCGAGCGCCTCTCCACCCGCAGCCGCCGCCTGACCGGCACCACCGCCGAGGTCAAGGCCATGGCGCAGAAGGCCGGCCTCGTCCCCCGGGCGTTCTCCTACCCTGAGAAGGAGATCGAGGAGTTTGGCCTGATCCGGCGGTCGTACGTCTTCAACGTGCAGGGCACCTACGCCGAGCTGCGCAGGTTCATCAACCTGATCGAGGCCTCCCGCTCGTTCCTGTCGATCAACGAGCTGAGGGTCAGCGGCAACGAGTCGGGCCCGGAGCTGGACATCTCGATCCAGCTCTCGACCCTGTTCACCCAGGGCGGCGAGGGCGCGGCGGCCGACGCTGACACGGCCGGGCCGGAGGGCACGCCGTGAACAGCCGGCAGAGGAACCTCCTGCTCATCCTGGGCCTGCTGGTCCGGGTCGCGGCTTGGCAGTATTTCGGGCCGAGCCTGGGCGGCGACGACGCGGCTCCCCCGATCGCCACCGCCCGGCGCAC
>CAXTNS010000157.1:9810-11771 GCA_964245465.1 uncultured Thermoanaerobaculia bacterium | reverse complement strand
CGATGGCGCCCCCCTGGGTCCTCTGGTGGTGCTCAGCCAGCAGTCCTTCCAGCTTCTTCCAAACCCTGTCCTCGCGGGCAACAGCGCCGGGAGCTTCGTCGCCGCCTGGTTCATCGGCAGGCCCCGGAGAGGCGACGGCCCCGTCCTGCTGGTCCAGCGGTTGCGGACGGAGTAATCTTCGAGAGGTTTTGGATGTCATGAGAGTTCTTCGTTTTCTGCTGCTCCTGGTCCTTCCCCGGTCCTCCGTGCTCAGAGGCCCATGGGTCCGTTTTTGAGGTCAACGACCAGCGGGTCGGCGCCCAGCAGTTCCCCCATGTAGCCATGAACGCGCGGGGCGACTTCGTGGTCACCTGGATCCACAATTGGCGACAGCAGGTGACGTTTTTTGAGAACTTTCGCTGCATCACTGCCTTTCGCGGCTACTCAAGGAAGGGTACGAGAAAATAGTTAGCGCGCTCAAGCCCTTCTGCGGCAGAGATTTGCATGGCAGTGCCAAGAAACTTGGCATCTCTTAGGGAACAAAACAACCATGAATAGCGTCCTTTCGGCATATGCTCTTACTTCAGGTACAGCTAATCGTCTGAAATCTATGAATCTCTAGATTGACGGTCTGTGGTCGAATGGGAGGAAGGGGGCGTTGTCCCGCTTTTGCTAACCGGCGCACTTCTCCTTTCAGGGACGGAGGCATTGACTTTGCTGCGACGCCAAGACATGATGAATCGATTTCGCGTAGCTGACAATATGGCAATGCGGCGACGGCGAGTCCTGACGCGACCGGGAGAGGCAGGGATCTGTATGCTAATGCCTCGTCTTGGTCACCCTTCCATTCCTCTTGAGCAGGTGGCTCCGGGAACTCGCGGGCACGAAGTGTGCCGCTGGAATGAAAGGAGGGTACGTGATCTGGTTTATCTTCGCATTGCTCTTGAGGTTGCCCATCCCCGGCGATGCCGTCTTGCAAAAGGACGGCACCTCCATGACGTGGCAGGCAGCGCCCGGCGCTCCAACTCAGAGCACAGACGATGCCGGGACCAATATCGATCCTGACGGATAGTCTATTTCAATTTACTCAATGCGCACTCAGCAATAAGGCAGCCATCTTAAATAGGAGAGACTCGATGAGCGAACCGATGCTTGCAGGCACGACAATTGACCCCGACGGAAGTTGCCCTTAGCCGGCTTGCCGAAGCTTCTCAAGCTTCTTCGAAAGGGAGGCATCAACGTAGCGAGCTTCCCTTTCAGTTAATTTGGTCAACCCGCCTTTCTGCAGAACCTTCCTAGCTGTTCCTAGAGCTTCCTCCAACTCGCTTGGGTCTGAGCTGTATACCAGGATTGCCCGAGCATAGGTCATAAAATAAGGAGTTGCGTACGGCAAGTGTGCATGTTCTTTTCCGATAGCCAGAAGCTCGCGAGCCTGCCGCAATAGACTCTCTTTTGCATCTTGGAGCTTCAACAGGGCAGAGTAATATACAAAGTTGTTAAGAGCTGGATACTTACCTAGGCCGGGAAGATGTTGCAGCTTCTTGTATGCCTGCTCGGAAAAATAAATAGCATCTGAAAGAAACTCCTGATCTGCTTCGCTCTGCTCTTCCACGTCCGGCCTTGAATGAAGCGTACCGATGAGATTACCCATCACGGTATGAACTCGCCCGCGCAGTTCTTGCTCGATCAACTCATTCTTCTTTGTCATGTCGCCTTTTAGCCCTTCAACCTGCTTGATCAGGGTCTCCTGAAGCCTTCGGACACGCTTAACGCTGAAGCGATTGGTTCGCTCAGTCTTCTCAAGAACCTTCTCCGCTCTGTCTTTGACTGTCTCCACGTCATGTTTGAGGGATTGCCATCCGACGATCGCTGCTAATGCGAGGAGAAGGGAGAACATGATTAGGGCGAGTGACGAGGCACCAGAGAAGACGGTGGCCAACTCGTTGTCGGTAGAACTGGCCTGGGAAGCGGCAGCCTCGGGG
>CAXTNS010000157.1:0-9800 GCA_964245465.1 uncultured Thermoanaerobaculia bacterium | reverse complement strand
CGCAGTCGCTGTACGGCGCCTGGCTGGTGCTGCGGGCGAACCAGCGGTGGGCGCGGGCTTCTGCTTGGTAAGATTCTTCGGGCGGAGTTGATTGATGTAGTGGGCTGAGCCAAACACAAAGAAAAGTAGGCCGGCGAGACAGAATATAACCACAAGCCAGTCCTTAAACGCCTGGAGCTTGGTCCTCTTTGCCATACAATCCCCCAATCGACAGTGGTGGCGCAAGTATATCCTGAACGAACGCGAGAATAGGTTCCTCGCGTTAGGCGAAGCCTGGGAAGGGAGACGGAACATGCAGTAGACAGAGCCTGAAACCCTTCGTAGCGGACTTGGTAGGTCCCAATCCTACCCGGCAACCTCACCCGAAGCGAGTCTTGCGTAGCGTCAAACCCCGGAATGAATTTAGGGGACGCCGTTACTGGAGCAGGTCGTCCAGCGACTCCCCGGTCTCCCGCTCCTCGGGCTCCTGCCCCTGCCGGAAGATCCGCGCCCCCCGGGCACCTCCCAGGGTGGCGCGGTCTCCTTCCACGCGGATCCAGGTGCCCTCGCGGATGCCCACGACCGGCATCTCGTTCTCCTCGTGGAATTCCTTGAGCCGCTGCTCGCGGGTCTCGCCCATGTGAGTGGAGCCCGGATCGGCGTCCAGGTAATGGGGATTGATCTGGAAAGGAACGAGCCCCAGGGCCTCGAAGGAGGCGGGCTGGACGATAGGCATGTCGTTCGTCGTCCGGATCGTGGGCGCCGCGATGTTCGTGCCCGCACTGCTGCCGAGGTAGGGCATGCCGGCCAGCGCCCGCTCGCGGAGGATGGGGAGGAGGCCGCTTTCCTGGAGGGTCTTTAAGAGCCGGAACGTATTACCCCCGCCCGTGAAGACCGACTCGGTCTCCCGCGCCAGCCGCAGCCCGGCCTCGTCCGCCGTCAGGGTCCGGACCTCGACCCCGATCGCGGCCAGCCGCTCCGCCGCCTTGGCGCCATAGCCTTCGCGGTCTTTCAGGGCAAAGGGGACGAAGACCAGCCGCCGAACCGGTCCCAGGAAGCCGTCGATCTCCGCGAGGACGTGGTCCAGATAGCCCTGGCCGTGGTTGGTCGAGTTGCTGATCAGCAGGAGCCTGCGCGGCATCGTCGTTCCTCCCTTCCGGTCCGGGAATCCTACGTCAACCCGCGCTCGACCCGCTCGGCCGTACACAATTACCGGGTGGTTTTGTGTAAGACCTCGGCCGCGGAGCGCTTGACCTCCTCTGCGGAACGTTCGTCCCCGTCCACGGAACGTTCCGCAGCCCATTTCTTACACAAAGATTCTGTTTTTTTGTGTATACCCTCGCCCGCGGAACGCTCCACCGCACCTGCGGAACATTCCGCAGCCTGTGTCTTACACAAAAAAACGGCTGAAATGTGTATGGAATCGGCGTTGGAGCGGAGTCAGCTCCCGAACGGCGAATCCGGCAACCGGAACCGCCACTCCCGCCCCTTCTCCTCCGCGTCCATGCGCAGCAGCAGCATGCCGATGCCCGCCGCTCCCTGCATGTAGCCCGTCTGGGCGTAGGCATAGTCCGGGCGGACGCGGTGCTCGGCGTGGACCCACTTGAGGCCGCCGCCCGGAGTGGCCGTGGCGCGGTCCAGTAGATTGCGGGTGACGCGGCGGGCGAAGGCGGGGTAGGCCCCGTCTCCGGTCAGCTTTCCGAGATCGAGGAAGAAATCGGCCACGCCGGCCGAGCCGCAGCACTGGCCGAGGTTGTTCCAGAAGCCGGGAGTCAGCTTCTCCGGGATGCCGCTCCCGAGGATGCCCTGGGCTCCCCGGCGCGCCCAGCCGAGCCAGCCGGCCTTGGGATCGATCCGGTGGAGCTGGACGAACAGGCGGGCGGTACCCACGGGGCCGTGGCACCAGCCGAGGTAGTAAAGATCCTTATTGTCCGGCTCGTCGTGGAAGATGAGGCAGGAGTCCCCACGGGTGTCGGCGATGGACTGGAGGTAGCGCGCTCCGGCGAGGGCCGCGTCGAGGAACTCCTGGCGGCCGGTCTCGCGGTGGAGGGTCGCGAGGAAGTAGGAGACTCCCGCCGTGCCATGAGAGAAGTTCGGCATCAGCCGCTCGAAGGCGGGGTCCATCCGCCACTTGCGGCCTCCTCCTTCCGGGATACCGATCTCGATGAGGCGCAATCCCACTTTCGACGCCAGCTCCCGGGAGACCGCGTCGTCCGTGCTGCGCGCCATATAGAGAAGATAGAGCCCGGTGCCGGCCGAGCCCGCGATGACGTCCGTGACCTCGCCCCACTGGATACCTGCGGCGTTAGCCCCAGCGGGTTTGGCCGCGGTGTGGATCAGGTCCCGGCAGCGCAGGACGCCTTTCCTGTAGAGGTCGTTGCCGGTCTCCTGGTAGACCCGGAAAAGGGTGAACCCGATCCCGGCGACGCCGGTGTAGAGACCGTTCTCCGCCCGGTCGATCCGGACCTCTCCGGGCAGGCCGGCGATCAGGGCGTTCGCCCCGGCCTCAGCCTCCTCGCGATGGGCCTTGTCGCCGGTCGCGCGGGCGAGCTCCAGGAGAAAGAGGACGACCCCGGCGCTGCCGCTGTAGAGGTTCGGGGCCATGTCGAGCCCCTCCGGCCGCTCCGGTCCGGTCAGCCACAGGAGGCCTTCGGGCGTCTCGACCCGGGCGGTGTGGATCCACCGGGCAGCCCGTACGGCGGCGTCGAGATAGTCCGTGGCCGGGGCTGCGCCTTTCGGAATCTCCTCCCCGGCCGCCGTTGGAATTCCCAGAGAGAGACTGGCTCCCGCGGTGAGGCCGAGGTGCAGGAGGTCGCGGCGGGTGAGATGGTTGTTCACTGGCCTTCTCCTGAGCAAAGCGTACTATGCCTGTGGGAGGTGTAGGGAGATCCCCAGGATCTGATGTATGCTGTATGAACATAAATCAGCGTCATGAAAAGATCCTCCTGGTAAAGGAATCCCCATGAAAACCGCCCGCTTCCTGGTGCCGATCCTCTTTCTGGTCTTCCCCTCGGTCCTCTTTGCTCAAACACCTCGGAGCGGCGAGATCCGGGTCAACGGCCTGTCCCGGGGCGCTCCGTCGTCCGCCAAGGTTGCCATGAATTCGCGCGGGGACTTCACCGTCATCTGGAACAGCTACGACCCTGAGGATGGGGTCTACACCCTCTACGGCCGGCGGTATGCGGCGGACGGCTCTCCCGTGACCGGTGAGCTCGAGCTCCGCAGGAAAGCCGGTTATGCCGTGCTTGCCGCCGTGGCGATGCTCGAGAACGGCTCGTTCGTGACCGTCTACTCCACCCACGCGGACGCGCACGAAAATCAGGACACCTTTACCTTCGAGGGCCAGAGGTATGCGTCCGACGGGACTCCCCTGGGAGCCTTTGCCGTCGGCACCGGACACGACGCCGCCGATCTCACGGTCCAAGCGCGTCCGGACGGCGGGTTCGTGGTGGTCTGGGAAGCCTACCGCCAGGTGATCCCCGAGATCTCCTTCCGCCTCTTCAGCGCCGAGGCCACGCCGCTCGGTCCCGAAACCTCCCTGAAGACGGGAAACGACCCCGTCTCCGCCGTCGGGCCCAACGGCGAAATCGTGTTGGGCTGGACGGAAGGCGAGGACGTCGGTGACGGTACGGTTTACTTCACCACCGGGCAGAGGCTCGCGCCCAACGGCCGCCCGCGAGGGGAGCAGTTCGTCGTCAAGGAGCACCTGCAGTCCATCCAGAACGCCCGGCTCGCCAAGGACGGCTCCGGGAGCTTCCTCCTGATCTGGAACGAAGACCTCGGGCGGCCGGGACTGGGCCTCTTCGCCAAGCGCTACGCCTGGAACGGCAGGCCCCTGAGCGGGATCGTGAAGCTCGCCGACCAAGTGCTCGCGCCGGAGATCACCATGGAGCGCGACGGCAGCTTCGTCCTGGTCTGGGCGTCCGGGCCGGTCCAGACTTCGGAAGTCCTGGGGCAGAGATTCACGGCCGACGGCCGGGCTTCGCGGGTGTTCCAGGTCAACGAGTCCCCTCGCGGCAGCCAGGTAACTCCGAAAGTGGCGGGTGACGGCGACGGGCGCTTCGCTGTCGTCTGGGTGAGGCAGGGACAGAACGACCGCGGCGGGAACGTTTTCGCCCGCCTCTACCGGACGAGGTAGACCGGCCGGCCGAGGGCGGCCGCATCGGGCCGGTCCCGGATTCCTGGTATCCTTGTATCGATGGACAGCAACTATTGGGACCTCCACGCCAAGGGTCTTCGAGCCCTCAACGAGCTACGGTTCGTCGAGGCGGAAGAGGCCTTCAAGGAAGCCCGGTGGGAGGCGCTGGAGCGGGGGCTTTCCGGGCTTGCCGACCGGGCGTTCTGCAACTCGACGGGTGTCTGGCTGGAACGCACCCGGCGCTCTGATGTACCCGTGGCCAAGCTTTCAGAGATCCTGGGAGGAAGCGAGGACGAGAAGGCACGCCAGCTCAGCGCATATTACCTGGCGATCTCCCACAGAATTCGCGGCAATCCAAGGGCCGCTCGGTTTTATGCCGAAATGGCGGTCCGGCTGGCCGAGGCGATGGGAGATTCCTCGGGACAGGCTTCAAGCCTCGACCTGCTCGGCATGCTGATCCTGCAGGAGGGGCGACTGGATGCGGCCGCGGAAAGCTTCCGCAAGTCTCTGGAGAGCAGCAGCCGGATCGGAGCCTCGTCCTACGTTCTGATCACGGCAAGCACCCTGGGCTACTGTCTGGGCCTGATGGAGTGCTGGAGCGAGAGCCAGTATTTCCTGGAGGAGAGCCGGCAGGCTCTGAAGGAGCCAGGAGCCCGACTGTACCTGCCCGCCGCCCGCCTGAACCTGGGCTTCGCTTTCCTGGAGCACGAGGACTTGGACCAGGCAATCGAGCAGGGCGAGGCCGTGCTGATTTCGAAGGAAGAAGAGCAGCGAGACTTTTTCAAGTATGCCCGCTATCTCCTGGGAGAGGCCTACGCCCAGCAGGGGAGCTACGGGCTGGCGGCCGAGCACTTCGAGATCCTCCAGAGGACTTGGTATCCCCAACACCCGGATCTCCTGGAAGTCCTGCTCTCCTTCCGCACCTCTCGCCTGCTCAACTGGCTCAGCCGGTAAAGCGTCTCCCGATAAAGAGCCAGCTACAACTGCGCCACCGTATCCCGGTAGAACCCGTCCAGGATCTCCCGGTGCCGGGCCTCCACCACCTTGCGCTTGACGCTCATCTTGGGCGTCAGCTCGCCGGTCGCCTGCGAGAGGTCGTGGTCCAGGATGTGGAAGGCCTTGATCCGCTCGTAGGAGGCGAGCGACGAGTTGACGTCGTCCAGGCCCGCCTGGATGAGCTGCCGCACCTCGGGACGGGAGGCGAGTTCGGCGTAATCCTTGTAGGCGATCCCTTGCTCCTTCGCCCACTTGCCCACCGTCTCCTCGTTGATGGTGATCAAGGCCACGCAGAACGGCCGCCGGTCGCCGAGCATCACCACCTGGGAGACGTAAGGGCAGCTCACCTTGAACTGGTTCTCGATGTTCTGCGGCGCGATGTTCTTGCCGCCGGCCGTGACCAGGATGTCCTTCTTGCGGTCGGTGATGGTGATGAAGCCGTCCGCGTCGATCACCCCGATGTCCCCCGTGTGGAGCCAGCGCCCCTCGTCCAAAGCCTCCGCCGTCGACTCCGGGAGGTTGTAGTAGCCGCTCATGATGTTGCGCCCGCGGATCAGGATCTCGCCGTCCTCCGCGGTCTTGACCTCGACCCCCTTCAGGGGGAGGCCCACGGTGCCGAACTTGTAGTGCTCGGGCCGATTGGAGGTGCTGCCCGCCGAGGTCTCGGTCAGCCCGTAAGCTTCCAGGATCAGGATGTCGCAGGCGTGGAAGAACTCGGAGATCGAGCGCGAGAGCGGGGCGCCGCCCGAGATCAGGAAGCGCAGCCGACCCCCCAGGCGCGCCTTGAGCTTGGAGTAGACGAGTTTGTCCGCCAGCCGGTGCTTGAAAGCCAGGAGGCCCGAGGGGCCGCGTCTCTGCTGCCGCAGCTTCGAGACCTCGGTGCCGACCGCGATGGCCCACTGAAAGATCTTGTACTTGAGCGGGCTCCCCTCCCGGGCCCCCGTGACGACCCGGTTGTAGACCTTCTCGTAGACACGGGGGACGCCCGACATCACCGTCGGGCGGACGGCGGCGAGGTTGGCCACCAGGTCGTCCACGACGCCGTCGACGGCGGTGGCAACTCCCGCGCGGATGAACGCCACCTCCAACACCTTGGCAAAGGAGTGGGCCAGGGGGAGGAAGAGGAGCTGCTTGTCGTCGGGCTGGAGCACCCCGAGGTTGGTGATGGATTCGGCCTCGAACACCCAGTTGTCATGGGTGAGCATGACCCCCTTGGGCCTGCCCGTGGTGCCCGACGTGTAGATGAGTGTCGCGAGGTCTTCCGGCGTCACCGAAGAGGCCGCCTCCTCGAAGCTGCCAGGATTGGCCGCGTCCCAGGCTGCGCCGAGACGCTCGAGTTCTGCGAGAGAGATCGTCCAACCATCGTTGGCCGCAGGGGTGCCATCCATTAGGATCAGCTTCATGACTCCGCCGACCTGGTCCTTGACCTCCCGGATCTTCGCCTCCTGGGCCGGGTTCTCGACGAAGCAGACGCGAGCCCCCGAGTCGGCCAGGATGTAGGCGCTCTCCTCGGCCGTGTTCGAGGTGTAGATGGTCGAGGTGGCGCCGCCGGCCGAGAGGATGCCGAGGTCGGCCAGAACCCATTCCGGCGTGCTGGTGGCCAGGATGGCCCCACGCTCTCCCTTCTGGAAACCCAGGCTCAGCAGGCCGCATCCGATGGCCCGTACCCGCCGGCCCGCCTCGGCCCAGGTCATGGACCGCCACTGCCCGCCATAGCGGCCGGACATGGCCTCGCGATCAGGTGTCTCGGCAACCCGGTGCTGGAACATGTGGACGACGGAACGGAACGTGGGCTCGCTCATGGCAGCTCTCCCTGGGGGGCTTGAATAGAATGCCAGATGGCGCCAGGATCATAGCGCAATCGTGTGAAGCTCAAGGAAGCTTAATGGCCATGTCCGATCTCGCTCAAGCACTGTCGAGAGCCCTTCATGGGGATCTCAGGGACTTTGCGTTAATCCGGGAAGCTTTCCATCCTGAGTTGGAGAAAGCCGAGGGCGAGTTGGGATCTCTCGTTCTCAGCAAGGCAGCGGTTCGGGCCATGCTGGAGAAATGGAGAAACAGACAGGTATCCGATGAACAGGTTCAGGCCTGGGCTTCGTTCATGATGAGGGGTTACCTGAGCGAAGGGTCCGGCCCGATACAGTGTCTTGGAATCGACTATGAAGAAGAGTTCGAGGAGCTGATTGCGTCTGTCATCTCTCGGCTTGAGGAGCTTGGGGATGTCATTGACGGAGAAATATCCGGCAGGGAGCTGGCGGAGATGCTCTCATCTTTGAGTTGAGCATACTCCTGAGAAAATCGGACGTTCTCGAAAAGCTCGATCCTGCTCGTCCTTTCATGCCTCTGGGAAGAAGGAGGAGCATCGGTCCCTAAGTTCATTCAGAAGTTTACTACGAGCTAGTCAAGGTTCTTGCGGAGGTTGTGCGAAACTTTAGGCTGTACATTGTTCCAAACAAGACAATCGTAGTGTTCTGAACGCAGCCAACAGGATACCAGCGGTATGTGGGATATTGGTGGAGAGGTTTCGAGGGCAGTGGAAAGCCTTGGAGTCAAGGCCGAGCTCTTGACGTCAGAGGAGAGTCGGGAGCTGTGGGGCTTGGTAGCTGCTGCTTATGCAGGAGGCAGCAAAAAATGGCCCTTGTGGGAGCATCTTCAAGACTGCGTCGGCGTCCAGATCGAAGATGCCAGCCACAAGCTGTCCGAATTTCTGGGTCCGGTTCCTGTGCTCCCGTTGTTTGAACCGAGCGATGCTCTGCGTCAATCATCATGATTTCTTGATAGGAGCAGATGCCGCGAAGGACTGGGTGGCCGACATTATGGGGACCGCTCGGAATGAAGAATAAGGCCAAGTCCTGGTGGAGGTACTTGATGCTTTTGCTGGGCATGGCTGTTCTGGGCTGGCTCGGATGGCAGCTCTTCTTGTATCGCGTTTTGGTAGGGGGCCGGACTTGGAGAGAAGCTCTCGGCGGCTCATGGTTTGTCGAGTATCGAAACAGAGCCCTGCTCCCCTCGGGTCCTCAAGCATCTCTTTTCCGGAAGCATGGCTTGCGGTCCCTGCTCGTGGACGAGCTGATTCAGGACGCCCGGTTCTATGAAGATGACTGTGTGGTCTACTCAACGAGCCGGGGAGAGTCAGGGTTCCAGTTCCTGGGGGCTTGTGGGGCGAGATCCCCGGTGGTGCTGGTTGCGCCTACGTTCGATCAATGGGAGTTGGAGAGCGAAGGTCTGAAGAGGGCCAAGATCCTTGGCCAGGCCCAGGGAGCTGAGCGCAGGATCGCCATCGACGAAATCAAGAGGCGAGCGCGCCGGCAACCTCCTTTCCAGGAGGGATGGTTCGAAGCTTCTCCTTAGACCTGCCGGACCCTCACTCCAATTCGAACAGCGGGTTCCCCAGGTCCACCGCCTGGCCGGGCTGGACGTGGATCTTCGTCACCGTGCCTTCGTGCTCGGCGCGGATCTCGTTTTCCATCTTCATGGCTTCGAGGACGAGGATGCCCTGGCCGCTGGCGACTTCCTGGCCCTCCTCGACGAGGAGGGTGACGACCCGGCCCGGCATGTAGGCTTTGACGGTCTGCCGGCGCCGCCCGCCCGGGCCGCCGCGGGTCTGGGCGGCCAGATGGGTGAGGGGATCGGAGACCTCGACGGGACCGGAGCCGTGGACGGTGCTCACCCAGTAGGTGTCCTCGCCCTGCCGGCGGACGGCCACCTCGTGCTGGGCGCCGTCGATGCGCAGGCTGTGCAGATCGGGGCGGGCCGCCTCGGCGTCCACATGGTAGGTGCGGTCGCCGATCGAGACCTCGTAGCCGCCGCCCCCATTGGGACGGACCTTGACCCGCTCCTCGCGGTCGCCGTGGCGGACGACCAGGTTCATGATCCACCTCGCAGGCTGGCGTGCCGGCCGGCCGTGCCCCAGCGCGAGCGCCGCGAGACATCCGGGGTGGCCGGTCCTGTGGCAACCGTCCGGTTCGCCCGCTCGTAGTGGGCCAGCGCGGCGGCGATCAGCGGCAGGTCTTCCAATGTTTCGTCCTTGGGTGGATGCAGCTCGCCAGCCGCCAGCTTGCGGTCCAGCATGCCGATGTCCAGGTTGCCCGAGCGGAAGTCGGGATCGGCGAGCAGGGCCTGGAACAGCGGCGTCGTGGTGCGGATGCCCTCGACTCGCAATTCAGACAAGGCGCGCTCCAGGCGGTTCAGGGCCTTTTCCCGGTCCGCGGCCCAGACGATGAGCTTGGCCACCATGGGGTCGTAGTGGATGGAGATCTCCGAGCCCTCGTAGACGCCGCTGTCCACCCGGACGCCCGGACCGTCGGGCCAGCGGAGGATCTCGATTTTTCCAGGGGAGGGTGCGAAGCGCTGAAAAGGGTCCTCGGCGTAGAGGCGGACCTCCACGGCGTGGCCACGAGGCTCGATGCCGTCGAACTCCGGTCCCAGCGGCTCGCCTTCGGCCACCCGGACCTGCGCCTGGACGAGGTCGATGCCCGTGACCAGCTCGGTCACTGGGTGCTCCACCTGGAGGCGCGTGTTCATCTCCAGGAAGTAGAAGCTGCCGTCTTTGGCCAGCAGGAACTCGCAGGTGCCGGCGTTGCTGTAGCCCACGGCGGCGGCGGCCTTGACGGCGGCCTCGCCCATCCGGCGGCGCAGGTCGGGGGAGACGACCGGCGATGGCGCCTCCTCCACCACTTTCTGGTGC
>CAXTNS010000156.1:8465-11783 GCA_964245465.1 uncultured Thermoanaerobaculia bacterium | reverse complement strand
GCCTTTTGCAAGCACGCCTTCCGGGCAAAAGAGCCCCTTAAGCGATCACGGATGTTCGTTCGAAGATGGCAAGAGCGAAAGCGGTCTGGCCGACTACCAGGTGCGGGGTTGGCAGGCGTGGCACCATCACATGGCTTTGGTGCTGATGGCGATGTTGTTCATGCTGGAGGAAAAGCTCTCGCAAAAGGAGAGCTACCCGCTGCTGAGTTGTTCCGATATCGAAGTTCTGTTGGCTCACTTCCTACCCCGTCGGGATACAACTGTCGAGGAAGTCATTCGCCAGCTGGAAGTCCGGCACACGGCTCGCCAGAGGGCGATTGAGTCCGCCTATCGACGACAACGACTCGCCGACGCCAAGTAAAGTACTCCAACGGCGTCGAGGTCTCCAGTCGAGTCCTAACAGGAGTGGCAGCCGAGCCCGCTGGGAACGCCGGGTCAGGATTGTTCTGTCTCTGCGAGAAACGTGCGAGAGAGCCGTGGTAGGCCGAGAGTCGACGAGCCTCGCAGAACCTGGAGGAGCGCGGGACGACTTTGCGAGGCTTCACGCCTGAGCTACGACGGGCGCCACGACAACAGAGTCAGTCTGACAAAGTAGAATTAAGGCTGAAGAGATCGGCAAGCTCTATTCTGCCCGTTGGATGATCGAGTTGCTGTTCCGGGAGCTGAAGAGTTGCTACAAGCTCGAATCGATCCCGAGCCGCAAGCGCCATATCGTCGAGGCCTTTTTGTACGCGTCTTTGCTGACCCTCCTGGCGAGTCGGGCTCTCTTGCTCGCTATACGCCGTTGGGGGGCTCTGGGCGAGCGTCGAACGCCTCTGGAGCGTTGGGCTCGACTCTTTGTCAGTGCCACTCCGGAGCTTTTAGCTCTGCTTTTGGACCCTGCCGCCATGGCACGCACGCGAGAACGTCCTCTGCTACAATTCTTCCTTGCGGAAGCTCCCGATCCCAACATAAAAAGACGCCTACTTCCCGAGCGCGCGGGGCTCAAATGGGCAGCTTAAACGATCACGGATGTAGGCCAGGACTTGTGACTCTCCGGCCCCAAGATCCCACCCTGCGATCTCGGATGGAAGGGGGAGATCGTCCTGTCGGATCAGCCAGTCCGGAAGCACAACAGGAGGAGCGCTCGACGGGCTCTTTGTCTTGGCGAGGATCTCGCGGTGGACTGAGAAGGGCATGACGATCTCGTCCGCGAGCTGCTCGAGGAGGGGCAGAGCACCGATTTTTCCCAGAAAGATTAGAGGAGAGGCGTTGACGACCCAACTCCTTCTACTCACGAGCGATCTCCTCCCGGAGCTCCTCAAGGGTAATCTGGATCGCAGGGATCTTCCTGCGGTACAGCTCTTCCAGAAATTCTGCCCGGCTCAATCCGGCAATCTCCGCAGCTTTTCCCTGGGAGATCAAACCCTGGGAGAACCAGTGAATCGCCGCTGCCAGCCGCATCTCCTCAGCGAACTCGGGTGGGGTCTTCCGCAGGGCCGAGAAGACAGAGGCCGGGAAATCGAAAGTCACCTGAGCCATCGTCGGGTCCTCCTCATTCACCTGAATCTTACTCCATGCCCCCTCTCAGGCCGACTGGTGTCTCCATCACGCTTCCTCCAGAGAGGAGGTCGCCTCCCGTTCCGGGAAGTCCAACTGCAGAATCATCTCGGTGACGAATCGATCTTCTCCCGAGGAGATCAGATGGTCCCGCCGGGGCAGACGCTCCTCGAGGATCACTTCGAACTCCTCGAGGTTCTCCGTCATCCGGCTGAACAAATCGACCAGCAGGGGATTGCGGAAGTCGACGTACTGGGGCTTGCCGAGGTGATCCCGGAGGCCCGGTATCTTTCCGGGGGGGTTCTTTCCGGGTGGTATCTGCCCGGGCCACATCTTCTCGGGCAGCACCCTGCGTTCTCCCTCCGGAACCACGATGCGAACGAAGACCTCTTCCGGCAGGTCGAGCTCCTCGCGCCATCGCCGGATCCGGAGGAAATAACCGGCCTCGCTCTCCTGCCGATTGCGGCCGGGGAAGAGAGCCTGGGGCAGGGTCCATCGCCTTCGTGCCAGAACCAGCCGGCCGCGATAGGTCACCCGAGGACGGTGGACCACGTGCACGGGGGCTTCGGGATCGGTGTCCTCGGGCTTCTCGGGCTCCTCGGGCCGCGCGGGTGGGTTCAGCACGAAGGCGGAAACCGGCGTCATCCGGGAGAGCATCTGGAAGAGGAGCGGGCGCATTCGTGGGTTGCGGAACCCCAGGTCGACGGGAATGACCTCGCGGCCTGTGGTGACGTTGACGAGTCTCACGCGGAAGGGGCGCCGGGGATCGGGTTCCACCGCCAGGTTCGAGACGGAGATCTGCTCGCGGGCGCTGCCCCCTTCCGCCGTCGGGTAGGCGATCTCCTCGGGCAGCAGCGGTGGGTGGAGGTCCGCGTTGAAGCTTGCGTCGCCGCAGATCTCCGCGAGCTCGCTCCGGGTGAGGCGCCGGTTCGAGGCCACGAGGTCCCCTTCCACCTCGTCGGGCAGAAGATAGAGGAAACGGGAGAAGTATTTGCCGAAACCGACGAGAACTTCGTCGAGCACCAAGCCGTCCGGCATCGACTGAACGAAGAGGGAGACTGAGCGGAACGGATCTTCGAGGTCGGGGAGCCCGGCGGTTAGCTCCTCCAGGTCCCGGCGCTCGAGGACGATCTCCTCCGCGGCCGGAGCCGCCCGCCAGAGCTCGCGGATGCGCTTGCCGAGACCGTGGCGTGCCTCATTGAGCTTTTCTACCAGTTCCAGCCGGAAGGGGTTATCCAATTGCTCGAACGTGGCCTTCTCGTCAGCTTCTCCCGAAGGCTGCCCCCAGAACTGCTCCTGACGCTCCAGGTGGCCCTCGAGGTGCTCGCGGTAGTAGTCCTCGTAGAATCGGAGCAGAGGGACGGGATTCGAGCCATAGTGCTCGGTGAAGAAATGGCGCATGTTCGCCTGCTCGCCCAGGAGCCAGATGAAAGGCTGGGTCAGCCTCACGTACTCGGCCAGGAGGTCCCCGAGACCCCCACGCTCACCGAGGTCGAGAACGAGGCTCGCATTCCCGTTGGCCACGCCGGCGTCCTCGAAGAGCGTCTCCGTGCCCGGGAGCCAGCCTTCGGTCTCCTCCACGCTCTCGAAGTAGCCGTCGACCAGGGCGGTCACACTCTCTAGCAGAGCTCTGCGCCGCTCCAACGAGGCCTCGGCATAGGCGTCGGCGGCCTGCCGGGGCTGCGATTGGACCGAGTAGACCTGGGCCCGCAGGAGCGGGCCGACCGGCGACCCCTTGGCCATCGCGTCGACCTCCTGGGTCAACGCCAGGGCCCGGGT
>CAXTNS010000156.1:4323-8455 GCA_964245465.1 uncultured Thermoanaerobaculia bacterium | reverse complement strand
AGACTTCGGTACTCCCAGAGGAAACGGATGGTGCGCTGGGCCAGGTCGTCCTCGACGCCTTCGAGGAGCCGGCACAGGCAGCGGTCCCAATCGAGCTCCTGCTCACGGATGCCGAGCCGAAAGCGCAGGAGGCCGGCGTCCAGCAGCCGGTCGAGGTAGGCGGTGATCTCGTCCTCGGAGGCCTCCACGTCCTCAAGGAGCGTCTCTGCCAGGGCGGCCAGGGGTCGGGGTCCCCGCTCTCTCAGGACATCCACCAGCAGACCGAGGACCGGATTCGGCGTCATGTGCTGGAAAACCTCCCGCCGGCCGGCTCCGGTCAGGAAGAACCACCGTCCGTCCATCCAGCGCAACGTCGGGTTGAGCTCGACGGAAAGGTGAAGGCGCACCGCCGGGCGAGCCGTGACGGCCTGGACCAGAAAGGGATACATGGCCTTGTTGAGGCGCAAGACGCTCGACTTCTCGCGGGGATTGCCGAGGAAGCGGGGCGCCCCCTGAAAAGGATCGTCGCGAAGCCCTCTAGGGATGATGCGTCCAGGGATAATGGCGCAGAAGGTGCTGAAGGGTGTGGTCTTGACCGCGGTCCGGGTGTAGTAGCGCAGGAGGCTCCGTTCCACCTGGCGCGCCTTCGCTCCCGGGTGCTCAGCCTCCGCCCTCGTGTAGCGTTCGATCTCGTCGAAAAGGGTGGTGCTGGCGAAGAGCACTCCGTTGCGGAAGTCCTCGTCCGTGATGGCCTGCTGGAAGCGGCGCCGGATCCGGACAAGCTCAGCCTCGAAGCAGTCCTCGGCCTGCCGGAGGGAGCGGGTGAGCCGGTCGTAGCGTTCCAGGTCCGGGACCAGGCTCCGGACCTTCTCTAGATCGGAGCGGTCCGGAGGGCGGAGGTTGTGGACGTCTCGCTTGAGCCGCAGGAGGGCTCTGCGGAGGCCATGGTCCTCCAGCCCGCCGACGGCCTCGAAGAGCGCCTCGCTCAGAGGACCGCGCAGTTGCCCGAGCTCGGCCTCGGACTCCCGCAGGGCACGGTAGGCCGTCACGGACTCCACGGCGACCAGATCCTCCAGGCCGCCGACCGGTACCCCTGCCACCCGGCAGATGAAGTGGGGAAAGAACTGGCTCCCGATCATGCTGCCGAGCTGGTCCGTAACCCGCCCCGCCAGCTCCGTGAGCGGGCGGGGACGGCTCTTCGAAATCGCCGGGCCCGTTCTAGCACGGACCGCCGCGGGAGCACGAGGAGTGCGCGCAACTGAGAATCGACGGGGTGGAGCCGCCACCCACCACAATCGGCGCCATCTTCGTCTCGAAGCTCTCGATCTCGAGATCCTCCAGGCTCAGCTTCATTTTGTCCTTCTTTTCCTTCTTCATCACTCTTCTCCTTGACCATGTGGACGATTCCGGCAGATCTCGTCCGGTTTCAAGTGTCCGCGGCTCGCCACGGCGTTCGTGATGCCTCGATCGGAACGCAGGTGTTCCTGCAATTACGGGTGCCGCAATCCACCCATCCGGGACACCAGTCGTCAGGGCCGTGGAAGCTGGAGTCGGGCGCGGGTCCCGCCGAGCGGCGAGGTCTCCAGCGTGACGGAACCACCGTAGAGCTCGGCGAGATCGCTGACGATCGCGAGACCGAGCCCGGATCCCCGGACCTGCTGGTCGGCCCGCACTCCTCGCTGTAGGACCTGAGCGCGCATGGATGGATCGAGGCCCGGCCCATCATCATCCACCGAGATCAAGAGTTGGGCGTGGTCGATGGCTGACGAAATGGCGACCCGGGAGCGCGCCCACTTGCACGCGTTGTCGAGCAGATTCCCCAGCATTTCGTCGAGGTCTTCCCTGCGCCCCCGGATCTCGTGCGTCGGTGAAACATCGGCGTCGATCCTCAGCTCGCGTTCCGCGTGCAGGCGCCGCATCGTGCGCACGAGACCTTCGACGGACGGAAGGACAGAGCATCGGAGTCCCAGCGCTGCACGCGCCGATGCGGTCGCGCGCGATCGAGCCAGGTGATAGTCGACCTGCCGCTGCATCCGCTCGACCAGTTGACGGAGCGTTGTCGCGAGATCGTGATGGCCCGCGGTGCCGGCCTGTTCCGCCTCCTGCGCGAGCACCGCGAGCGGCGTCTTCAATCCGTGCGCGAGATCGCCCGCTGTGGCGAGGGCTCGGGCGATCGCGCGCTCACGATCCTCGAGCAGCCCATTCAGCTCGTGCACGAGCGGCTGCACTTCGCTCGGATGGTCGCCTTCGATTCGCTGGCTGCGTCCCTCGCGCACTGAAGACAGGCTGGCGCGAAGGCTCCACAACGGCGCCACCGCTCTTCGAACGAGGAACAAGCCCCCCACGACGAAGGCTATGGCGAAGACTCCCATCACGGCGTGGTACGTCTCACCGTGTATCCCGAGCTCCGGATGATTCCGAGTGAGCTTGAGCAGCAGAGCCGTGACCGTGACAAACACCGCCGTCATCCAGACGACGGCTCCGATGAAGAGGTGTGTGCGGAGAGACCCCTTCACGATTCCGTCCGAATGCGATAGCCGAGTCCGCGGACAGTCTCGATCGTCGAGGCACCGAGCTTCCGTCGAAGGCGCGCGATGAACACTTCAACAGTGTTCGAATCGCGTTCGAACGTCTGCGCGTAGATGTGCTCGGTCAGCTCGGACTGCGAAACGACGCGGCCGCGATGGTGCATGAGGTATGAGAGCACGCGAAGCTCATGACTGGTCAGCTTCACCGGCTGCCCATCGAGAGTGACCTGCGACGTTCTCGGGTCCAGCACTACGGCGCCGTAGCGCAGCTCGGGCGTGAGCTGTCCGCTCGATCGCCGGATCAGAGCGCGCAACCGCGCCAGCAGCTCCTCCATCTGGAATGGCTTGGTGAGGTAGTCGTCCGCGCCGCTGTCGATGCCGCGTACTTTCTCGCTCCAGCTTCCGCGGGCGGTGAGAACCAGCACCGGCACGCCGATCCCGCGGGCGCGCCAGCGCTCGAGCAGCGTCAACCCGTCGACACGCGGCAACCCGAGATCGAGAATCACCGCATCGTATTGTTCGGTGCTGGCGAGAAAGTCGCCTCGCTCTCCGTCCCTGGCAACGTCGACCGCATAGCCGCGTTCACCGAGTGTGGTGGCGAGCCGGTTGGCCAGTAGAGACTCGTCTTCGACGATCAGGATTCTCATTCTCGACCGCGGTCATCAGGCCACGACGGACGGCCCCATCATACGCGGTTCGCCAGGACCGGCCTAACGACTCTCCAGCTCCGGCTTCCGGGACCGGCCCCGCCGCAGTTTCCACAGACCGTGCGCCGAGAGGATGAAGGAGAAGACCGCGGTGACGCCGAGCGCGAGGAGCGTCCAGACGAAGAAGAAGGCTCCGCTGGACCCCGCGATCCTGCCGCCGGCAACGCCTGCCGCCGCCTTGAAGTGGATGACGGGAACGAAAGCTCCGAGGAGCGATCCGAGGAGGATGATGACATACCCCGATCGCCGTTCGGCGAGCACCAGCGTTCCGTACAGCCAGATGACCGCGATGGGCACCGCCATGAGGTTCGAAAGCCCTCCCTTCTCGAACCCACGGACGATGTCGTCCGCCAGGTGCAATATCAAGAAGAGGATCGTGAGCACGGACACGACGGTCAACAGGACGTTCTGCTTCATCGAAAGCTCCCTCGGTTAGTGCGCTTTCTCGCGATAATCATGTCAGGCAGCCTAGCGCGCGTCTGCTGACCGGACGCTGAACAGGCCGTTCAGCGTCCGTTCAGCAAGGCCTCGCCATACTGTTGGTCGCAAACGTACGGCCACCAACGAAGCTCTCACGAAGGATCCGGAGGTCCTACCATGAATCTGCTCTTACCGATCCACATTGCCGCGGGCGGGCTCGCCATTGTTCTCGGCGCCGTCGCTCTGGTCGTGAAGAAGGGAGGGACCCTCCACCGCCGCAGCGGGCTGCTGTTCGTCTACGCCATGCTCGTCATGGGCTTCAGCGCCTCGATCCTGGGGTTTCTCAAGAGCCCCACCGACTCGAACGTGTTCACCGGCTTGATGACGGCCTACTTTGTCGGCACGGCGCTGACGACCGTCCGTCCCGTGTCGCCATGGACCCGCCGTATCAATGCCGCTGCGCTGACGGTTGTCGTCGGACTCGCGCTCGGCTCCATC
>CAXTNS010000156.1:0-4313 GCA_964245465.1 uncultured Thermoanaerobaculia bacterium | reverse complement strand
GCCCTGGCCTTTCCCCCGGCGGTGTCCCGTTTCGCACGATCGGTGTGATGTCCTTCGTCATCGCCACCGTCATGATCCTGGCGGCGGCCGGCGACGTGCGCATCTTGCGATCCGGCAGGCCTCGCGGCGGGCCGCGCCTGGCGCGCCATCTGTGGCGGATGTGCTTCGCGCTGTTCATCGCGGCCGGATCGTTCTTCTCGATCCGTGAGCGCGTCGCGAAAATCCTCCCGGAGCCATTCACGAGTGGGCCGATGCGCGGCCTGCCGATCCTGCTGTTGTTTGGCGCGATGTTCTATTGGTTGTGGAGGGTCCGCGCCCGCCGCGCGTTGCCAGTGCTCGTCCGACACGATTCGGTGCCACTCACCCCTCCCGCGGAGTGAATTGTTTCTGATTGGGTTCGCAGCCACCTCGGCGCCAACCCCCTTGTTGACGAGGATTGGAAACAGTCGTACGATGGAAAGGTGCACAACATCATGAACCAAGGTATCAAAGGTTCGATTTTTCGCTGGATTCACCTCGTCTTTAGCATTCCGATACTCGGTTATATTTATAGTTCGTTTGAAGAAATTCCGAATTACGCCCCCGCTGTTCGGTTTGTCTTCGTTCCTGTGCTTGTCCTTTCGGGACTTTGGATGTGGAAAGGCCATGTCCTTCGACGACTTCTTTCGAAAAGATCGGTCCGGCAAGATGCTGCAGGCAACCCCTAGCCGCCGGCCTCCTTCGAAGCAAATGATCCAGATCTCTAATCTCCAATCAGGTGTCCTCTCCTCGCCAGCCGACGCGCTGTTGGGGAATGCGATCTCCGAAACTCTCAGAGCTCCAGCCAGGGACCGCGCTCGGCTCTTCGAGCGATACGTCCGAGAAATCGAGAGCTACATGGCTGCGCATCCTGCGGAACGCCCCTGGACCTGCACGGTCTACACGGGAACCGATGGTTCGCGCATCTTCCGCGGCGGCGTAGGCCATTCCCTGGTCATCGACCCCGAGGGCGGTCTCTGGCGAGCGCGCAGCTATGAAGACTTTGAGACGACCTACGCCTTCCCCGAAGGAGGGTGTGAGATCGCCACGCTCACGCCGCTATACGGCCAGATGCGCGAGTACCTGCCTCGTTGAGATTCACTGGGTGCCGCCGCACGCCTCCCCGACCTTCAACTGCCACATCAGAAAACTGATCTGATTGACGGCGTCGCGGATGCCCTTGTCGGCCGGCGTTCCCATGCCGTGGCCGCGCTCGCCGACGAGATCCCCAACAAAGTGCGTTCCAGGCGGAGACCCGAGCGTCGAGCGCCTCGCCGGTCTTGCCGCCTTCGAGGCCCGCGCTTCCTTCGAGCCAGCGGTAGGAATCGGCGATCTCGATGCCGTGGAGAGTCTCTTTGTAAACCTGGGTGTCCGTCGGCGGCGGAATGGCGGCGGCTAGCTTGATCCCAAGGAGACAAGTGAGAAGCGGCATACGCATGGGCAAGGTCCTCCCTTGAAGCGGCTGAGACCTTATACGGATGGAGAAGGCCGGAGTTCCCTCACCTGAACGGTTCGAATGAAAACAGGCCCGGTCCTTGCAGAGGCAATGGCGCGTGGGGACGAAGTGAGGTACGGTCCCCGCCGTAGTAGTGATGTGGAAGTTGCTGGTACCTACGCGATAAACCCCCTCACAGCGCTCTTTCCAGACGGACCGACCTTTTCCAAGGCTCCAGGCGGAGCTTTGCCGAAGGAAAAACCGGCGGCCTCTACTCCGAGATCTCATTTCCAGGCGAGGCCGCCACAACCGCAGAGGAGTAACCCATGAAAAGAACTGGCACTTATGAAGACATCGACACCTCGAACCTGGCGCCGCTGAGCCGGCTGGATGATCTCAAGGTGGCATCCGGCCAGCCGGACGTCCGCGGCTGGGACGTGATCGCGAGCGATGGCAAGAAGATCGGGAAGGTGGACGATCTGCTGGTGGACGTCAACGCCCAGAGAGTCGTCTATCTGGGTGTGGACGTGGACCGCGGCCTTTTCGCGAGCCTGTTCTCGGGGCAGGACAGCCCGGGTCACGTCCTGATCCCCATCGAGGAGGTCGATCTCGGCAGCAACCGGGTGATGGTCAATACGACCAACAGCTCGGAGATCAATTCGCTCAGGGGTTACGACTTCGATTCGCTCGGCAGCTCGCGCGGCTACGAGACCCGTGGCACGGCGGACCGTCTGGGCACCGAGCAGGAGGCGAGGATCACGCTCTCCGAGGAGGAGCTGGCGGTCGGCAAGCGGCGGGTGGCTTCGGGAGAGGTCGGGGTGGAGAAGCGGGTGGAGGTCGAGCACGTCCGGGAGTCGGTTCCGGTGATGCGGGAAGAGGTGACGGTGGAGCGCCGGCCGGCCACCAGCATGAGCACCGCGCCTCAGATCGGCGAGGACGAGATCCGCATCCCCGTGTCCCACGAGGAGGTGATCGTCGAGAAGCGGGTGGTGCCCAAGGAAGAGTTGGTCATCAAGAAGCACCAAGTGCAGGGCGAGGAGATCGTGGAAGCCGACGTGCGCAAGGAGCGCGTCGAGGTGCGCAACACGGGTGACGTGAAGGGGACGGGGCTGCGCGGCGACGACGAGACGAGGCGCCGCCGCTAGGCGTTCGGGTCTCCCTCCTCTCCGAGTGGAGAGGAGGGAGGGGCGTCTCCGGGGAGGGAACGAGATAGAGTTGAAGGATGGGCAAGATCCTCGACGCGATCTCTCCGGAACTGGCCTCCTTCATCGAAGAGCAGCCGATGTTCTTCGTGGGCACGGCGCCGCTGGCCTCCTCCGGCCACGTGAACCTATCCCCCAAGGGCCTCGACACCTTCCGTATCCTCTCTCCCACCCACGTGGCCTATCTGGACCTCACGGGGAGCGGCAACGAGACGGCGGCGCACCTTGAGGAGAACAGCCGCATCACCTTCATGTTCTGCTCCTTCGGCAAGACCCCGATGATCCTGCGGCTCTATGGACGGGGCCGGGTGGTGCCCATGGATTCCGCGGAGTGGCCGGACTGGGTGGAGCATTTTCCCTCCCTGTCGGGAGCGCGGCAGGTCGTGGTTGGCGAGATCAGCATGGTCCAGACCTCCTGCGGCTTCGGCGTGCCCCTCATGGACCTCGTGGAACCGCGGGAGACATTGACCCGCTGGGCGGAAAAGAAGACTCCCGAGGAGCTCCGGTCCTACTGGCGGCAGAAGAACGCCCGGAGTTTGGATGGGTTGCCGGCTCCGGGGATGGAGCCTTCCGCTCCGGCATAAACACTACCGTGGTCGGAGTCTCCGCGACCACGGTCCAAGCCATCACGACCGTGGTCGGAGTCGTTGCGGCCACGGTCGCAGCCGCTTCGACCACGGGTAGTGGGGTAATCCTGTGTTGCCGGACCTTGACACGCCCGGTCCCGCCCGAGTTGCGCTAGGGTCTCTTCCGAAGGGGAGGGACCGCCCCTCTCTATCCCGATAGACGGCCCGGCGGGTGCTCGCAACACGCCGCCGAGCCTGACCCGAGCAAGGAGCTGGTCCATGCCCGAGCTAACCCCGCATTCTACGCCCACACCTCCCCCTCTCCCGCCATCGCTGTACCTCGCCCCGCCAAGCGAGCCCCCGGCTCCCCCGGCCGTAGCCACGATCGACCCTACCGCCTGGGAGGACTTCCCCGTCTTCCGCGAGTCGTTCCTGATGTACATCTCGGAGCCCGCCTTCAACACCTCTTTGCGGACGGCGGGGGAGCACTTCTTCGCCATGCTCCTGGAGCACTACGACCGCTGGCCCGCGTGGCCGGAGTCGAGCACCCGGACGGAGATGCGCGCCGCCGTGGCGGACCTCCGACACCTCCAAGGCTTCCTCGCCTCCATCGGCAAAGAGCGACGCCTATCGTCCCTCGATCCCGGAGACGCCAAGCTCTCCAAGCACGCCTCCCAGGTCGCCCGGCTCCTGAAGCAGGTAGGGGACGCGATGGAGCGCAAACTGGCGAAGGAAGCGCAGGAGATGCAGCCATGAAACAGACCCTCACGGTGCGACCGACGCCGGATCAAGCCCTTGCGTGGGGGGACGCTGCCAGCCGCCTCAACAAGCCCATCCGCGCCTTCATGACGTGGGCGGCGGACTACATGGCCCGCTACACCCTGGAAGTCTACGTCCAGGATCTTCACCGCAAGGCGGACCCCATCCTCCTGCGGCTGAAGGAAAAGAAGCGGCTCCGCGTCCTGGTGGATGCTGCGTGGCACGCTCTGGACTTCCTACCGCCTCCCTCGAACAGCCCAGTCTCAGGCGCCATCCGTGATCCCAAGGGAGACCTCCGGAAGGCGCTGGAAGCCCTGCATGAGTACCTGGACG
>CAXTNS010000155.1:3856-11801 GCA_964245465.1 uncultured Thermoanaerobaculia bacterium | reverse complement strand
GCCCCAGTGAAGTGAACCGGATCCTGGACGCCACCTGCCGGTTCATCTGGTCCGTGCTCGGCCCCTCGCCGGAGATCTGCGCCCCGCCGGCATAGCCCCCAACAGCCCCCCACCCTTTTCCCCGCTCGCGCGTCTACCGGGTGTGAACGCACCGCTGACGACGAGCGCGATCTTGGACCCAACCCAGAGCCAGACCGGGACAGAGCGCCTGGCGAGGCTCTTCGACGCCCACCACGAACGCCTGTTCCGGCTGGCCCGGCGCCTCTCGTCAGATCGCGAAGAGGCCCGAGACCTCGTGCAGGAGGCCTTCCTGCGCGCCGCCCGCCGTCCCGAGTCCGGGCCCGACGGTGATCAACCCGGGGAAGCCTGGCTGGTGCGCACCCTGGTCAACCTCTGCCGGGACCGCTTCCGCCGTCTCGGAGTCCGCGCGCGGGTCCATGACGTGATCCGGCGCGGAGAAGAAGGAGCCCACCCCGAGGACGCGGCCATAGCGCGAGCCACCGTGCAGGCCGCCCTCGGACGCCTCTCTCCCCGCCGCCGCGCCGTCATCGTGCTCCATGAGATCGAAGGAGCCCCCGTGCGCGAGGTGGCCCGCCTGCTGGGGATCGCCGAAGTCACAGTGCGTTGGCATTTATTGTCCGCCCGCCGGGAGCTGGCGGCTCTTCTGAAGGACCCTGGAGCTCAGGAGGATCGGAGATGAACAACGAGACGCGAGACGAACGTCTGCGCCGTCTCCTGCGCGAGACGGATTCCGTGGATCCCGGGCTGACTTTGGACGAAGTCCGCGACATGCGCCGGACCGTATTGTCGGCCGTCCCGGAGCAAAGGCGAAGGCTCTTCCCGGTCTTCGCGACGGCCGGAGCCGTGCTGGTCGCGGCCCTGATCCTGATCGCGGTCCTGATCCCGCGGCCGGCTCCCGAGAAGCCGTCCGCGCCACCTCAGATCGCCGTAGTGCCTCTGAAGGCAATCCAGCCTCCGCCACCGCGGGAGGAACCCAGGATGACCGAGGAGAAGGCGGAGGAAAAGAAGCCGCCGGTCCGTCGGAAACGACGAGCACCTGTCCACCGTGCACCCGTGGAACCCGAAGCTGTCGCCGTACTGGCCTCAGCCGAACCCCAACAGATCCAATTCTCGACCCCGGGAGGGACGCGCATCATCTGGCTGCTCTCGCCGGGAGACGATTCCATCCAAGGAGAATGACCATGACAAGGAGCGTTTTTGTTCGCGCCCTCTGCCTGACAGTCCTGCTGCTGGCCTCGGAACGTCTAATGGCGCAATCAGTACAGGTTCCGGTTCTCCAGCCCACTCCACAGGCGCCTGAAGAGAGCCATCGCAACCAGAACCTGCAGATCCTGCTCCTCTCGGCTTCCTTGAAGCCCGGCACTACCGCCGGGCCGGAGATCCCTGAGAACGCGCAGAAAGCGCTCAACGATCTCAAAAAGTTCCTGCCCTTCAAGAGCTACCAACTGGTCGACGGCGCTTGGCTGAGTGCCACAGAGGGAAGGACTGCCCAAGGGCGTCTCGCCGGAAGCAGCGGGGCCGCCTACAAAGTAGAACTGCGCTTCCGTTCGACGGGAGACAACGGAAGCAACGAGCCCCCTTCTCTCTTCGTGGAAGCCTTCAAGCTTGAACAGGAGATGGTGGTACAGATGAAGGATGGCCCCCAATTCGGCGGCCGGCGCCTTATCGACACGACCTTCAGTGTCAAGGAAGGCGAGACGATCGTCGTCGGCACCTCCAAGGCGGACGGAGTGGATGGGGCGCTGGTGGTGCTGCTGACGGCGGTGCCGGGGGCGTAGGGTCCCCCTTCCCATCTTGGATGTAGCCGCCGGCTCGCAGATTGGGTCGGCGGTGTCCAGACACAACTAGCTTCGCGCTGTCAGCGCCTCCAACCGTAAGAAGTGAACTGTCCCACTAGCGTCGCCAGCAATCAGGATCTTGCCATCCGGCATGACGGCGAGGGAACTGAGGCCTGCATCCAGATAGAGATTCATAACGGGCCTCCCCGTTTGAAGGTCCCATACCTTAATAGTCTGATCTGAGCTAGCCGAGGCGAGGAGCCGTGAAGAGATAGAGACCAAGCCGGTTACCTCGCCTTCGTGCCCCCTAAGAAGCTGGATGGTTTCCTGCGAACTGATGTCCCAAATGCGAATTGTTTGGTCGAGCGATCCGGAGGCAAGTCGGCTTTCGCCGATCAAAGCAAGGGACACAACACCCCGTTCGTGACCCTGAAGTTGAAAACTTCGATGATTGCCGCTAGCAGAAATGTCAAAATAAGTCACCAAGCCGTTGTAGTCGCCAATAACGACGAATTGTCCAGGAACGGTTCGAAGGGCACCAACACCTCCAGGAAGAGCCCGCGTTTGCTCTCTTTTTTGGCCACTAACAACATCCCAAATCTGCATACCTTCGTCTCGGTTAAGGTGGTTTATTGGGGCGGAGAGGAGAAGATCGCTACCGAATAGAGCCAATGCGCCGGGTTTCTGTTGACAGTGAATGGTGTTCAGCAATTCGCCCATCCACGGATTCCAGATTCGAATAGTTCCATCTGCAAACGAAGATGATGCAATGCGGCCAGCATCAAGGACACAGACGCAGCCAACAGTTCCCAAATGACCCTTAAGAAGACGCAGTTGCGCTCCATCAGGCACATTCCAAACGTATAGGGGACCATCTGCCGAGGTAGAGACAGCGGTTGTGGCGTCAAGTGCCGCGATGGCGTAGATAGCTCCAAGTGACCCCTCGTTACTCTTAGCTCGTAGAGCTTCGACTGACCAGACGGACACACCTCCATTCTTCGAGCCACATAGTAGATGATCTGCACCGAAACGCGTCAATGCATTCACTCCCCCGCCTGGCACATGGATCTCAGTACCCAAAGGCCCAGTTACGGTATCCCAAAGCTGAATCCCAGACAGGCCTCCAACCTGTGACACGCCAATGTGCCTGCCTAGCATGCAAATAGTGCCCACACCAACCGTATTGTACCTGAACGATCGGCGTGGTCTAATCTCTCGCGACAATGGCTTCCATGTTTGGATTTCACCTGCGAAAGTGCCCAGTATCACTTCGTTTGAGGCTGTCACCTCCAATGCTTCTGCTGCAAACAGTGGAAGGGTTAGATACCTTAGCTGCTGACCACTGAGAAGATTCCACACTCTGAGAGTGCGATCATAGCCGACAGAGACGATGGTTCGAGCGTCGAGATAACCTGCACTGTTTATCTTCGATACATGGCCCTCGAAATGGCGCAACGGCTGCTCGGAATCTAGCCGCCAGCGGAGGAGAGTTCCATCTTCAGCACCGGATATGAACTCCTCTCCACGAACCCGTAATACAGTTATCGGCGAGCGGTGTCCCTCAAAGCTCCGGATTACTTGCTTTTCTTCAAGATTCCAAAGTCGGATAACGCCGTCGTCTGAGGCTGCAAGCAGTAGATTGGGAGTGATGGCCTTTAAATGCCTAATCGGGCTACCAGTGCCGTCAATAGTCTCCACCAACTCACCAGCACCAAAGTCCCACACGCGCACCTCACCACCTGCTCCTGTTGTGGCGAAGCGGTGCTCGTCTAATTGGTCAATCGCCAAGACCTCTCCTTGGTGAGCTTGAAAGGAATACCTAAGCGGGTCACTTGGCCTCCGAAAGGAGGCGGTTAGAGGACGGAGCCAGGGTTCAGTGTGGCTGACTATCGCCTCTTCGAGGAGGCCCGTGATTCTCGCGGAGGGAGATTCCATGAGACGGCCATGCAAGTGGCTGGCTAGCTGAGAGGGATCTTTCGTGAGAACGCTCCGGGAAAGAAGGAGTGCTTCTTGAACAGAGGCTGCATCTCTGTTGCCCGAAAGGAGCCTATAGTCGGCCACAGCCGCATTTACATCGGTTCCGGCAATCTTCTTCTCAAGCCACGGGTAAGAAAATAGAAGATTTTCGAGATCCTGTTCTCGGCCGCTCTCTTTAAGATGATAGGGGAGCCGCATCAAGAAATATTGATGGGGTTCTACCCCTTGCCTAACCCCTTCCAATCTCTGGAGATCAAGGTAGCTGTCCACAAAGTTACCTTGGAAGGGCTGCATATCTGCCCGATACTCGCGCAGCAGGTAGGCACGCATCACGTCGTGCAACTGAATCCAGCGGACGACCGGGGCGACCCTATAGAGTAAAGACATCTCCATCAATCTGCGGCATGTACGGATTACCTCGTGCTCCCCTGTTTTCCAGAGTAGCTCTAACACAGCCAAGGGAATGCGTTCGTCTTCAGGGAAGACCGCCAACTGGGCATACCGCTTCCGGTCTTCGGGGAAGAGACGCTGAAGGCTCGCCTCGACAGTCCTTCGAACGGCAAGGTTTCTAGCCTCCTCGTCTTCGCGATCAAAGGCTGTGAGCCCCATCTCGTCGAGTGCACCTTCTACGACCCGGAATGCTTCGTGGGCGACAACACCGTCACGGTATTCCTCACGGAGCTGGGCATTGACCAACTTGAGAAGGATCGGCCATTCGCCAAGCCTCCTCGCCAACCGCTCCAGGGTGGATACCGGTGGGAGAGGGCTCAAGCCCTGCCCCAAGAGCTCGATTGCCCGCGGAAGCTCCAGGGCATCTACTACCACTGCATAGGCTGATGTCGGTAATGCCCTAGTGTTACGCGTAGTGATGAGCAGCGCAGCCGGTGCCTCGATCCCTGCAAAGGGCTCCACATCCGCCGCAAGCCAAACGTCATCAAGCACCAAGAGCACTCGGTGACCAGATAGATTTTCACGAAGAATGCTGGCTGCAGATTCCAAGCTCTCATAGGAGGGAGGTTCTTTCCGAGTCCACCAACGGAGGAGATCTCGAACCTTTGCCAGACGCTGTGCCTCGCTGAGACGTTGACCGAGAGTGGTCCAGAGGACTCCCGCTGGGAAACTCGCTTTCACCATGGGGTGCTCACAAACTGCTTGTGCGAGGGCCGTCTTACCGAACCCTCCTGCTCCACGAAGCGCTGTGGTTAAGGCCACCGTCCGTTGGACCTTGTCACCCTCTGTTTCCAACTCGCTCGTGAGCGCCCTAACGACGACCTCAAGCTCTGGACGCTGCACGAAACCTTCTGACCGAGGCGCCATTGAGCGGGAGGGGAGAGCGACAGAGGTATCATCTGAGTCGTGCGCTTCGCCTAAGTTGCCTCGAATTCCATCGACAAGCCGGCGGAATTTCCCCAAATCATCGAGGCCAGTCGAAAAGTCGACGCGAAGTAAACGGCGCAACGAAGCTGGAAGATCACCGACCTTAGCTCCAGCAAGCATCAGAACGATAATCCTATATGTCGCCGGATTCTCAATTTCTTGCTGTACCGCAACTTCGATCTCGAAGTTCTGAAACTTGCTAATACCGCTTGGCCCAAGCAGTACGACAAATGACGAGCTATCCACAATCGCTGCCGATATCTTCGATGACAGGCTATCTCCTGCGACGAGAATGCGGTTATCGAGAAAGATTTGCAACCCTTCGTCTATTAATTTTTTCTCCAGCCATGAAACAGAATCTTTCTCAAGGCTGTTATAGCAGAGAAAAGCGTCGTAGCGCGGATAAGTCATGAGTAAGTCACTTTCATCTCGAACGACTTCAAGGTCTGAGTATGGCTGGGTTCTCTGAAGAACCGTTAAGGTCTATATTAGAACATGCCTCGGCTGAGTTATTCAAAGGAGCCTGCAAGCGCCCCAGCGAGCCGTCAGGCCAGGGAAAGCAGCCCGCAGGTCGGCGGAGGGTAGCGGCGAACCGGTGAGGGACCGGAACGAACCGGCCGCGGACCTCTACGGGAGGCTCGCCGGAGGGAACGAGAGGCCTTTTCACCCCTACGGGAGGCTCGCCGGGCGGAACGAGTGGCTCGCTGGGTGGAACGAGTGACCCATTCGCCTCCGAAGTTGGCTCACCGGGTGGAACGAACGACTCGTTCCGCTCCGCAGGTCGTTCGCCGAGCGGAACGAGCCGACTCTTGAGGGGAATGAGTGGCCCGCCGGGCGGAACGAACGATTCGTACAGGTCTCCAGGAGGCCCGCCGGGCGGAACGAGTGATCCGTCCCGATCCGCAGGCGTTCCGCAGGCCTCAAAAACGGAGCAAGCCGGGCCGGCAGGGATGCCGGCGCTCCCAGGGGCGCTATGCCGCCAGTCCGTATTTCTCGCCGAGGAGGGCCACGTGGTGCTCCACATGGCCGGCCATGATGAACGCGAGGGCTCGCACGGAGACCGGATAGCCGTTCGCGGTTCCAATATGGCGCCAGTCTTCCTCGGAGAGGCTTTTGAGGAGGGCGAGGTTGGCGGCGCGCACGAGCGCGAACTCTTCGGCGAGCGAGGCGAGGTCCCGGTGGTGATAGCCCGAGGCGGTCACGTACTCGTTCTCGTCGAAGCCCGGGAGGGGCGTCTGGTCTCCGCGGCCGATGCGGAAGGCTCGGTAGCCGAAGACACGCTCGCCGTCGATCAGGTGGCCGACGACTTCCCGGACGCTCCACTTGCCGGGCGCGTAACGGAATTCCTGCTGCTCCGGCGTAGCCGCGGAGGCGAGATCGCGGAGATACCTGTTCTGGCGTTCGAGCAGCTCCAGGACGTACACGTCCGCGATTTTTGCGATGTAGCCCGCGTAGAAGGGTGCGTATTCGGATTCTCTGGGTCTCTCGATCATCTCGATTCTCTCAATAGGAAAGCCGCGGATACCACTTCTCCCCCCGCCCGTCCGGCGTCAGGTCGAAGAGGTTCCACAGCGGCCAGATCGAGTCGACGTGCCGCTCGTCCTGGCCGGAATCGGCCGGGGCGAACAGCAGCTCGGTGCAGTAGAAGTGATGAATCCGGCCTTCGCGGCGCACGAAGACGTTGAGCGTAGGAAGCTGCGAGCCGTCCGGGAGCTCGCCGTGATAATCCCGGTTATAGGTGTTCTTCTCTGAAGACAGCAGACGCAGGTTCCTCCATCCCCGGTCGTCCGTGAACTGTCGGATGCGCTCGATGGGCGATTTCGCGACGACCACCAGGTTGACCCGCTGCATCACGTGCGGGGCCTCGCCGTCGAGCGCGTCCAGGATGGAGGTGCAGGCCACGCACGGTTGCTTCATCTGCGGACCGTACATGTAGCTGTAAACGATCAGGGTGTCCTTGCCTTCCGCGAACAGCTCCGAAAGACAGACCGGTCCGCCCTCCTCATTGAATACATAATCCTCCGGCACCTCGCCTCCCAGCGGCAGGCTCCGGCGCTTCGCCGCGACGGCTTCAATCTGGCGGCGCAGCTCGATTTCCTCGTCGAGAAGCTCATTCCGCGCGGACCGGTAGGCTTCGCTCTCACCCGGGAACCGGATCGAATGTCTCGATTCGCTCATCCGCCGCTCCTTGATCAGACCGCCGCCGCCGCGACCTCGGGCTCGGCCTCTTCTTCCTCTTCGATCTCCTGGGCCTCTTTAGCCCGGTGCGTCCGCGCCACCAGCACGTAGATCGACGGCACCACGAACAGGGTGAACATCGTGCCGATGATCATGCCGCTCACCAGCATGATGCCGATGCTGTTGCGCGCTCCGGCTCCCGGACCCGTGGCGAAGACCAGCGGCATGTGGCCGACCACCGTGGCCGCCGTGGTCATCAGGATCGGACGCAGCCGCGTGGTGGCCGCCTCGATGACGGCGTGCAGCTTGTCCAGACCCCTCTCCTGCAAATGGTTGGCGAACTCCACGATCAGAATGCCGTTCTTCGCCACCAGGCCCACCAGTGTGATCAGTCCCACCTGGCTGTAGACGTTGAGCGAGGTGAAGCCCAGGAACGAGAAGAGCAGCGCGCCGGCAAGGGCCAGAGGCACCGAGCCCGCGAGGATGATGAATGGATCGCGGAAGCTCTCGAACTGCGCCGCCAGCACGAGATAGATCAGGATCGCCGAGAGCAGGAAGGTGCCGAGGAACTTGCCGCCCTCCACCCGCAACTGCCGCGACTCGCCGGCGTATTC
>CAXTNS010000155.1:3473-3846 GCA_964245465.1 uncultured Thermoanaerobaculia bacterium | reverse complement strand
GTGTAGCCCTGGGGCAGGGTCTTCCGGGCCTCGTCCTCCAGGAAACGCAAGGCCGTATCGAGCGAGACTCCCGGCGCGATGGCGCCCGTGATGCGCACGGCGTTGAGCTGCTGGAACCGCTTCAGCTCCCGCGGCTCGGTGGTAGTGCGCAGCGTGGCGAAGGTCGAAAGCGGCACCAGCTTGCCGCCGGCTCCGGTCACGTAGATGTTCTCCAGTTGATCGGCGGTCAGCCGCTCGCTGCGCTTGACCTGCGGGATGACCTTGTAGCTCCGGCCGCCGATGCTGAAACGGTTCACGTAGTTGCCGCCCATCAACGCCGAGCGGTCGCGGCCGGCCTGCACGACAAGGCCGGCGCGTCCCTCGTAGGCACGAA
>CAXTNS010000155.1:0-3463 GCA_964245465.1 uncultured Thermoanaerobaculia bacterium | reverse complement strand
GTCCACGCCTTGCGAGCGCAGCTTGTCCCGGTCGAAGACGACCTCGGTCTGCGGCTGGTCGAACTTCACGTCGGTGTCCGCGAACATGAACAGGTGGCTCGCGAAGATTTTCGGGATGAGCTGGTTGGCGATCTCGCTGACCCTCTCGGGCTCGGCCGTGGAAGCGATCACGAAGTCCACGGGCAGGCCGCCGCCGCCACCGGGCAGGGAGGGCGGCGTCAGCGGGATGACCCGCACGCCCGCGATCTTCGACAGCGCGCCCGAAGCTTCCATCGTGAGCTGCGTGCTGGACTTCGTCCGCTCGCTCCACGGCTTCAGGGCCATGCCCGCGAAACCCCCGTTGGGGAAGATGATCTGGAACGTGGAGTTGGTCTCCGGGAACGATTGAAAGGTTTTGTAGATCTCGTCCGCGAACAGCTTGGTCTGGTCGAGCGTGGCGTTCGCGGGAGCCTGCACGATGCCGAAGACGATGCCCTGGTCCTCGGCCGGCGCCAGCTCTTTCTGCGAGAGCAGGTAGAACGGCACCATCGTGAGCATGACGATCACCCACAGGGTGAGGATCACAGGCCGGTATTTGAGCGTTCCCGCCAGCACCCGCGTGTAGGCGCCGCGGACCTTTTCGAACTGCCGGTTCACGAAGCCCGCGAAGCCGCGCTCGGTGTCGCCGGCGCGCAGCATCTTCGAGCCCATCATGGGCGACAGCGTCAACGCCACGATGCCGGAAACGATCACCGCGCCCGCGAGCGTGAAGGCGAACTCGCGGAACAGCGAGCCGGTCAGGCCGCCCTGGATCGCCACCGGCGTGTACACCGCCGCGAGCGTGATGGTCATGGCGATGATCGGTCCCACCAGCTCGCGCGCCGCCTCGATGGCCGCCTGGAACGGGTTCTTGCCTTCGTGCAGGTGCCGCTCCACGTTCTCCACCATGACGATCGCGTCGTCCACCACCAGACCCACCGAGAGTACGATGGCCATCAGCGTCAGCAGGTTGATGGTGAAGCCGAACACCTGCATCAAGAAGACGGCGCCGATGAGCGACACGGGGATGGCGACGACCGGCACGAGCACCGAGCGGAACGCCCCCAAGAACAAAAAGATGACCACGATGACGATGAGCAGCGTCTCGAACAGGGTCTTGAGCACCTCGTCGATGGCGTCCTGGATGTACAACGACGAGTCGTAGGGAATACCCCCCTTCATGCCCGCCGGCAACTGCGCCTGGATGCCGGGCATGGCCTCGCGCACCCGGCCGATCACGTCCAGCGTGTTGGCCGTGGGCAGCACCCAGATGCCCATGAACACGGCGGTCTCGCCGTTGAAGCGCACGTCCTGGTCATAATTTTCGGCGCCCAGCACCACGTCGGCGATCTCGCCCAGCCGGACGACCGAGCCCTGATCTTCCTTGACCACGATCTGGCGGAACTCATCCACCGTTTGAAGATCGGTGTTGGCCGTCAGGTTCACGGACACCATCGATCCCTTGGTGCGGCCCAGGGCCGCGAGATAGTTGTTCGCCGCCAGCACGTCGCGCACCTGGGACGGCGAGATGCCGTGGGCCGCCATCTGTTCCGGCTTGAGCCAGATGCGCATGGCGAACGTGCGGTCGCCGAAGATGTCCGCGCGCTGCACGCCACTGATCGCCGCGAGCTTCGGCTGCACCGCGCGCACCAGGTAATCTGTGATCTGGTTCTGATCGAGATCGGCGGACGAGAAGCTCAGGTACATGCCCGCGAACTGGCTGTCCGCTGTCTCGAGTGAAATGATCGGCGCCTCCGCTTCCGGCGGCAGGGTGTTGCGCACCTGCGCCACCTTGGACTGGATCTGGGTGAGCGCGGCGTTGGTGTCGTAGTTGAGCTTCAGGTGCACGGTGATCGTGCTCACGCCCTGGCCGCTCGACGACTCCATGTAGTCGATGCCGTCGGCGCTCGCGATCACCCGCTCGAGCGGCGTGGTGATGAAGCCGCGCACCAGATCGGCGTTGGCGCCCACGTAGGCGGTCGCCACAGTGATCACCGCGACGTCGCTGCGCGGATATTGCCGTACGCTGAGCGACCGCACGGCCTGCAGGCCGGCGATCAGGATGACCAGATTGACCACCACCGCCAGCACCGGCCGGCGGATGAACAGATCGGTAATCTTCATTGAGGCCTTCCTCCTAGCTGTCCCCTAGCTGTCCTCGGGCCGGGGCGTGGGGCTGTTCGCGGGCTGGATCTTGTTGTTGACCTGCACGGCAGCGCCGTTGCGCAGCTTGAACACGCCCGAGGTGACCACCTCTTCGCCGGGCTTCAAGCCCGAGACCACCGCGACCTGATCGCCGCGCGTGCCGCCCAACTTCACGAACTGCTGGCGCACGGTCTTGCCGCCCTCGACCACGAAGACCGAGTCGCCGAAAGGCGCGTAGCTGACCGCCGAGGCGGGCAGCGCGACCACAACCTGGCGGGCGCCCAGCGTGACTTGCGCCTCCACGAACATGCCGGGCCGCAGGCGGCCGTCGGCGTTATCGAAAGTGGCCTGGATCTGGACGTTGCGCGTGGCCGGATCGACCACCGAGTCCACGGCCGTGATCCGGCCCTTGGCCAGGACCTCCGACCCTCCTTCGGGCTTGAGCTGCACGGCGGTGCCGGCCGGCAGGCGGCCCATCTCCCGCTGCGGCACAGCGAAGTTCACGTAGACGGGACGCAGAGACTGCAAGGGCACGATCGGGGCGCCGCCGTTCAGGAACTGGCCGAGGTTGACCTGGCGGATGCCCAGAAGCCCCGAGAACGGTGCCCGGATCGTCTTGCGCTCAATGGTGGCGCGGATCTCGCCCACCCGGGCGTCACTCTGCTGCGCTTCGGCCACAGACCGGTCATAGTCCGACTGCGAGATCACCCCGCTCTGGTGCAGCCCCTTCATCCGGTCGAGGTTGAGACGGGTGAGGTTGCGCTGCGACTCCGCGGCGGCCAGTTGCGCCTCCTCCTGGCTCGTGTCGAGCTTCACCAGCAGGTCGCCCTTGCGGACCATGCGGCCGGAGTCGAAGCTGATCTTCTCCACGATGCCGGGCAGGTCCGCGCTCACCGTCACGCCCTGGACGGCGGTCACCGTGCCGATGGCTGACACCGCCGACGACCACTCCTCCTGCTGAGCCGTAACCGTGGTCACGGACTCTGGCGGCGGCTGGAACGACGCCCCCTGCGCCTTGGCCATCTCGATCTGGCGGTGTTTCACGAACCAGAGAGCTCCGAGAAATATAGCTACCGCAAGTAACATCAGGATCATTCGCTTGATCATGTCGACGGGTCCCCTTCAACCGGCTTCATCCAATACGCATCTGTCGGGAGGAGGTTGCCTCCGCTCCGAAGCCAAAATGCCACTCTATCAATAGACGAAGAAGAGGGCTTCGTTCCGACAGCTTTCAGGGGAGAACTTCGGAAAAGGGGGGCGGTATTCCCGCGGAAGATCCTCGTGACCCAGTGGGGAACTC
>CAXTNS010000154.1:6884-11810 GCA_964245465.1 uncultured Thermoanaerobaculia bacterium | reverse complement strand
GCCTGGGACGAGGTGGGGCCGTTCGACGCCGGGTTCCGCCTGTACTTCGAGGAGACGGACTGGCTGCTGCGCGCCCGGCGCCGTGGCCTTCCCGCCCGTTACGTGCCCGGGGCCAAGGCGGTCCACCTCTACAGCCAGAGCGCGGACCGGGAGCCCCGGGCACGGCAATGGTTCGAGGAGTCGGCGGACCGCTTCCGGCGCCGGCACTACGGAGCGTGGTTTGTGGGTGCGCTTCAGGGGTTGGCTCGTGGACTTTCACGGACGGGTACGCTGCCGCTCCCCACGATCCCTTTGGAGGGCCTCAGGTTGCCGGTGGAGCCGGCAGCGTACCCTCTCTGGGTCGAAGTTTCTCCCAACCCGGTGGGGTTTCCTGCGGCGGCCGAGCTCGTCTCGGAGCCTCCGAGGGGTCCCTGGCGCCTGCCGGCGGAGATCGAGGCCAGGGTGGGCACTGGGCTGACTCTCCAGGTGACGGACCGGGCAGGACGGGAGATCGCCTGATGCGAATCACCTACGTCCTCCCGCTGCCCGAGCTGAACGGCGGCAACAAGGTCATCTACCAGCACGTGGACCTCCTCCGGCGGAACGGCGACGAGGTGACCGTGACGTGCGAGGGGCCGAAGCCGGATTGGATCGAGAGCGGCGCCGCCTACATGGACTACACCGCGGGTTCTCTGAGGCTCCCAAGCCAGGACCTCGTCATCGCGACGTACTGGACGACCCTGCGGACTGCCCGGAGCTTCGGGCTGGGTCCGCTGGCGCACTTCTGCCAGGGCTACGAGGGCGGTCTCATCCACCTGCGGCCGGTTCTGCGGGAGATCGAGGAGGTCTACTCCTGGAAGCTCCCGACGCTGACCATCTCGCCCTATCTGGGCGAGCTGCTGCGGGACCGGTTCGGCCGCGAGAGCCGCCCCGTCTCGCCACCCCTCGATCCCCTGTTCCGGCCCATGGGGCGGTTCGGACCGCGGAGGCGCCCGTGGATCGCCATCCCGGGTATCTTCGAGGCCGAGGTCAAGGGCATCCCCACGGCCCTCGAAGCCGTGCGCCGGCTGCGCGAGAGCGGGATTCCCTGCCGGGTGTTCCGCTTCTCGATCCTGCCGCTGAGCGAGGGGGAGAAGGCCCTGCTGGAGCCGGACCGCTACCTCCATGGCGTTCATCCCCGGGTGATCGCGGAGGCGCTCCGTTTCTGCGACCTCCTCATCCTGCCTTCGCAAGCCGAGGAGGGGTTCGGGCTGCCGCTGCTCGAAGCCATGGCCTCGAAGGTGCCGGCCGTGGCCTCCCACATTCCCTCGACCGTGCACATCACGGAGGGGGCGGTCCCCCTGGTGCCGCCGGGGGACGCCGCGGCCTTCGCCGAGACCGCCCGGCGGCTCCTCACCTCCCGGAGCGCCTGGCTCCGCGCCCGGGAGCGGGGGTACGAGGCGTCCCGCCGGTTCCAGCCGGACGCCGTGGCCCCCAGGCTCTTCGAGGCGATACGATGGGCCCGTGAGCGAGCCCTCGCGGAGCCGCTCCAAGAGCCCCAGCCATCCCTGGCCATGGAGAACGAGACGTGAAGCTGAACGCCGATCCGAACCCCCTGCAGGAGCGCTACGTGAACGCGCGGCCGTTTCCCCATATCGTCATCGACAACCTCTTTGACGACGAGACCCTGGATGCCATCCTGGCCGAGTTTCCGAAGCCCGACGAGATCGAGTGGGCGGCGTTCGACAACCCCACCGAGAAGAAGCTCGGGTACCGGTACACGTCACCCCTGCGGAGGAACCTCCGGGACTTTCTCTACGAGATGAACTCCCCGCCGATGCTGCAGTTCCTGGAGAAGCTGACGGGAATCGAGGGGCTCATCCCCGACCCCTACTACGGCGGGGCCGGGCCGCACCAGATCCTGCCGGGCGGGTTCCTCAAGGTCCACGCGGACTTCAACTGGCACCCCCTGATGAAGCTCGACCGCCGGCTCAACCTGCTGGTCTACCTGAACAAGGACTGGAAGGAGGAGTACGGCGGCCATCTCGAGCTGTGGGACCGCGACATGACCCGCTGCGAGGAGAAGGTCCTGCCCGTCTTCAACCGCACGGTGGTCTTCAGCACCACGGACTTTTCCTACCACGGCCACCCGGAGCCCCTGGCCTGCCCCGAGGGGATGAGCCGCAAGTCGGTCTCCTTCTACTACTACACGAACGGCCGGCCGGAAGAGGAACGCTCGGCGCCTCACGACACGATCTTCCGCAAGACCCACGAGCACGACTGGTAGGGGCGGCCCCGCGTGGCCGCCTTGGGGAGGGGACGGACACGGACGTTCACGGACAGATCCCCCGCCCAGGGCGGCCACATGGGGCCGCCCCTACGGGCGTTAACCCTCTATCAAGACATAGAACCCCTTGGTGGAGAGGCTCTCCGGGTCGGTCTCGAACCGGCCCGCCAGATCACCGAGGGGTCCGATCCAGCCGGGCAGCTCCGTCTTCTGGGGGACCAGCTCGAACCGTTCGATGCCGGCGCGGCGGAGCCAGTCGGACAGAGTCTTGTGGGTGAAGAAGCGGTAGTGGGTGTAGCAGAGGAGGCCGATGGGCAGGTAATCCCACCGGCCCGCGATCAGGTCCTCGACGACCGAGTAGTGGCCGACGTTGGGGATGGACAGGATGGCCCGTCCGCCCGGGGCGAGCAGCTCTTTGATGCGAGCGAGGAAGGCCTCGGTCTCCACCAGGTGCTCGACGACCTCCAGGCCCAGAATGGCGTCGTACTTCCCCTCGATCTCCACTTCCTGCGCGTCCCCCTGGATCACCCGGTAAAGGTGCTTCGCGGCCTCGCGGGCCACCACGGGGTTGAGCTCGACGCCGGTGACCCGGCAGCCGAGCTTCTCCTGGAGGAGCCGGCCCGTCACGCCACGCCCGCACCCCACTTCCAGCACCTCGCGGGCGCCTTCGGGGATGAACGGCAGGACGTCCGCTCGGACCTCGCCGTAATAGTCGATGAACTCGTGGAAGAGGCCGGCATGGCGGATCCCGGTCGCTTCGGAAGGGTTCTCGGGATCCTCGAAGGTCATGAGGGCGACCGGCCGGCGCGAGGAGTTGACGGGCACTCCCGAGGGTGCTCGTTCCAGGAAGGCCCGCTCGGCCCGCTCGTAGCCTCGCAGGGTGTAGATGGGGAAGTCGGCGCCCACGTCCGCCAGCCGGAAGGGCCGGACCTCCCGCGCGCCCGCCTGGAGCGCGCTCCACATGGCCGCCAGGCTCCGCCGGCAGAGCAGGACGTTGGCGGAGCTCAGCAGGAGGACGGCGTCGAACGTCCCTTCCACGCGTCCCCCTCCGGCAGCCATGGGCACGACCCGGTCGAAGACCGCCCGCGCCTCCAGCAGGACGTGCGAAAGGAGGTACTGGAATTCCGGCGCATGGGCGCTTTCGCCGTCGCCCTCTTCGAGCGCGGTCAGGACAAGGAGGTCGGCCATGGGACGCATCGTACAATCCCGGCCATGTCCGCGCGAAAGGCCGTCCCGCCGCTGGTCCTTCTGGGGGCGGTGCTGGCGTTCTACGGCCGCGCGCTCGACCGGCCGTTCACCAGCGAGGACTTCCTCCTGATCCGGTATCTCGGGGAGCACCCTCCCTGGCGCGACCTCGTTGCCCAGCTCACCCAGCCCTGGCTGGGGATCTCGGTCGTCAAGTTCGTCCGCCCCGTCTCGACGCTGCTCTATGGGATCGAGATCGCGGTCTTCAAGGGCCAGCCCTTCGGTTACAACCTCGTGCACGTGCTCGTCCACGCGGCGAACGCCGTCCTGGTCTGGATCATCACCCGTCGGCTGATCCGGGGGGGGCTGGAGACGGAGGACGAGGTGACGCCTCTCGCCGCGGCGCTCCTCTTCGCGATCCACCCCCTCCACCCGAACGCGGTGATCTTCAGCGCGAGCTTCGCCACGATCTTCGGGGCGCTCTTCTTTCTGGGATCGATCGCCGCCTATCAGCGTTTCCGGGACCGGGGCTCCGTGGCCGCCTGGGGCACGGCGCTGGCGTTTTTCCTCCTCGCCCTGGGGTCCTACGAGGCGGCGGCCGTGCTGCCGGGCGTGCTGGCGGCGTACGACCACCTGATCAGCCGGCAACGGTTCGGCAGAGCCGTAGGAGGGTATCTGCCGTTCTTCGGCGTCCTCGGGCTCTATCTGCTGCTGAGACGATGGATCTTCGGCGTGACGATCGGGGGGTACGAGGAGTACAGCCAGCGGCTCCTGGCGCCACAGATCCGGCGGACGGTCGAGGATCTGGCGACCTCGATCCACCTGCTCCATTTCCCCGTCTACGACCACGCTCCGGCGGGCTGGGCGGTCCTCGCCTCGTGCGCCGTATTCGTGGGAGCACCGCTCGTCTTTTGGCTGTTCCGCCGCCGGGGAGGCCACGCCCGCCCGTGGTGGTTCGCCTGGGCCTTCACGCTCGCCGCCATGGCGCCCTTCGCGTTCCGGCCCTCCGTGCCCGGCAACGGCCGGTACTGGTATCTCGCCGCCGCCGGTGCCGCCATGGCGGCCTGCTTGGCAATGCGCGGAATTTTCACCACGGCCCCGCGGCTCGTCCCGGCGTTGGCGATCCTCCTGGGTAGCGTCTGGGCCGTCCTGCTCGTCGATTGCGTCAGCTCCTACGTCAAGGCGGGCAGGACGGCACGGACGATCCAGGACGAGCTCCTCCGCGTCCGGACGGGGTCGGAGACGTTCGTGACCCAGTATCCCTATTTCGTGGAGAACGAGGCCCGGGTGCCCATCGCGCAGGTCTACCACTATGGCGTCTGGGACTCGGTCCACCCGCCGTTCACCCAAAAGGGCGTTCCCGTTTACCCTCTCCCGCCGCTTGCCGGGACCGAGATCCTGCCCGTCGTCCTGGGAGCGCCGGGCCGGGTCGTCTATGAATGGGAGGGGAAGCTCCGTCGCTTCACGCCCCCGTCCGGCCCGGCGCTTCCGGAATT
>CAXTNS010000154.1:0-6874 GCA_964245465.1 uncultured Thermoanaerobaculia bacterium | reverse complement strand
GAGTACCCGAACGATGGCGTCTACCTCGAGGTGGCGGGGCCGGGGCGTCTCGTCCGGGGCGCGCACCCCCCGGCCCTCCCCGCCCCCGGCCGCCCGGCCGCTTCCGGAATTCCAGGTGCGCGGTCCCGCGGACGGCGCCGTCGTGGACCCGGCCCGCGACTTCGCCGAGGTCGCGATCCCTCCCGGCCCTCACGCGCGGTTCCGGCTGATCCTCTCCACACCGATCAACGGCGCCGTCTTCGATCTCAGCCCGCAAGGGAGCGTCCTGCGCGCGGATCTGCCGGACGAGATCCTCCAGACCTCGGACCGCCTCTATGGGAAGAGCGTGCACTACTGGTGGATCGAGGCGCGGGACGCCGCGGGGCGCGTCTCCGGGTTCAGCCGGATGCGGAGCTTCCGGTTGGCTGACTAAAAGAGATCGCTATCCCCCATCGTGTAGTAGAGATGGGCACGGAAGGCCTCTTCCGGGTCCTCGCCGAAGGGGACGAAGACGAATCCGAGGTCGTCCGGCTCGGGGCGGCTCTCGAACCCCAGGGAGAGCAGCGTCTCCCGCCACCAGACCGGGCGGCTCGTGATCCAGGTCTCCAGGGTCCTCGCCTGACGATGTTCCTGAAGGACGGCGTACAGGAGCTGCCGGACGGCCCCCGGATGGCGCGGATCGAACAGGGCGTCGCCCCAGCGCAGGCGGCCATCCTTGTAACGGAAGACGCTCCAGCCTACGAGATGGCTTCGACGAAAGACGGCGTAGAGGAAGGATTCCGGGTCCGGGCAACGGGCATAGCGCCATTCGAGGTACCGGGCATCGCGCTCCACCAGCAGCCGGTAGGACCCGCTCACCCGGCGGAAGAAGTCGTCCCACCGGTCATCGAAATGGGCGATCCGCTCGACCCGGTACCCCGCGAGCCGTGAGAGGAGGGGATTGGGGGGGACGACCGGCCGCTTCTCCAGGTCCAGCACGTGGAAGGGCAGGTCTTCCAGCCGCCGGGCGCCCACGAAGCTCATGGAGAAGCGCTGGATGTTCCCCGTGTTGAACCCGAAGTTGAAGGCCACCTGCCCCTCGCAGAACCGGGCGTAGTAGTGGCGGACGGTCCGGCCGAGGAGGCTGGTCGGCCCGCGCCCCACGTGGCGGAAGGCCGGCTCGGTCATGGTGTCGCCGATCTGGAGGGCCGGCAGCTTGCGGGGCTCTCCGCCATCCACCTCGACGTGGAAGCGGACCGGATAGCCGGCGTAGTGGGCCACGAGCTGGCCGTCGGGGGTGAAGGCCTCGCTGATCTTGAGCGTGCCGTAGGGGTTCTCCCGGTACTCCCAGCTCCAATGGGCGAGGCTGCGCTCCACGTAAAAGCTTCGGTGAAACATGGGGAGGATCTGCTGCTCGTCCCCTTCCCGGTACTCGCGGACGAAGAAGTCCTCCCTGCGCGCCAAGCCATCCCTGAGGATCACGAACCCCGCCTCGGACAGGGCGACGGCGAGTTGCCTCGGGTCGTCCGGCCGCGGGATCACCAGGCGGCCCTTGTCGCGCAGGAGCCGGCGCGCGGCCGCCAGGGTTTCCGCAGAGGAATCGAGGAGGACCACCGTGTCCTGGCTCTCCTCGGGAGGAGACCCTCCAGTGGTCACCGTATAACCGGCTTCGGTCAGGCTCCGGGCGAGGCCGCCGGGATCGTCTCCGATGAGCCGGATCCTCGCTGGTGGGGCAGGAAGGTTTTTCGAATCCAAGAGCTCGGCCAAAACGGCCCCATTCTATCGATCTGTCATCCGCCCGCTATCATCCGCCCGTTATAATCCGCCCGCCCATGGACCTGTCGATCGTCATCCCCGCGTACAACGAATCCCTGCGCCTCGGCCCCACGCTGCGCCGCGTGGTGGACTACCTGCGCCAGAAGGGCGTTCTCTACGAGGTGCTGGTGGTGGACGACGGGAGTGCCGACGACACCTCCGAGGTGGCGCGGAAGTTCGAGCCGGAGGGGGTGCGCGTCCTGCGCCAGGACGTGAACCGGGGCAAGGGCGCGGTGATCAAGGTGGGCGTGCTGGCGAGCCGGGGCCGCGAGGTCCTGCTGGTGGACGCCGACCTTTCGACGCCCATCGAGGACCTCGAAAAGCTCCAACCCCGCCTGGCGGACGCCCAGGTGGTGCTCGGCAGCCGGGCCGTCGAGGGCTCCGACATCCTCCAGCACCAGCCGTTCTACCGGGAAATGATGGGACGGATCTTCAACCTCATCGTCCAGCTCTCCGGGGTCCGGGGCCTGAGCGACACCCAGTGCGGGTTCAAGCTGCTGGACGGCGACGTGGCCCGCCGGCTCTTCTCGGAGCTTCAGACGGAGCGCTTCGCCTACGACGTCGAGCTGGTCTGGCTGGCCCGGCGCCGGGGGTACAAGGTCGTCGAGGTGGGGGTCCGCTGGGCCGACTCGCCGGCGTCCAAGGTCAATCCCCTGACCGACTCCGTCCGCATGTTCTGGGACGTCATGGCCCTGCGCTGGCGCCACCGGAAGGACGGGCGCTGACTGTACAGGTACTCTCAAGAGAGACCCTGGGGTGTGTTAAACTCCAAAAGTTGCTTTTTCCGGAGGGAAAACACCTTTGGGCAAGTCTGCTCCGCATCGCAGCTCGGAGGATCTCTCTGCCGATTCCGGGTGGCGGCTCGGCAATGGACGCCCGCTGCCTGATCTCTTGTTCGTCTTGCCGCCGAACGACCGTCTGGGGGGCAGGCTGGGAAAAGACGAGGCTCTGGAAGTTCACCGCATGATCGACAGGGCGGGCAAAAGAAAGGTCATCCTCAGCCGCTCCGACCTGCCGTTCGAAGAGGCACGGGCCGAAGTCCTGGCGCGGGTTCTACCAGAGACTCAGGGGATCGTCGTCATAGGTGGCTTCGACCTGGTGCCTGCGGAGTGTCTAGACTTGTTGGAGCCGGACTTCCGCGCCGGCCTGCCTCGAACGGAGAACGACGAGCCTTTTGATCCTGATGATTTCGTGATCTGGTCGGACGACGGCTACGGCGACATCACAGGGGATGGTCTCCCGGACCTTCCTGTCAGCCGGATTCCCGACGGACAGCGGGGCCAAGTGGTGCTCAATGCCTTGACTGCGGGTGAGCGGCCGAAAGTCGAGTTCCGTGGCGGTCTCGCCAATGCCCTGCGTCCCTACGCGGCGGAGATCTTCAAACGGCTACCCGGTTCCGGAGAGATCTTTTTCTCCGAGCCTGAGACCTCAGCCGACATTCCACCCGCGCTGAGCGCCGCGGATTTCCAGTACTTCGTTCTGCATGGCGACTGCGATGCTCCCCATCGGTACCTGGGAGAACGGAGAGCACCTCGGCAAGGCTTTCTGAAAGCTTTTGAGATCTCGAACGTCGGTGAGGCTCGGGATGCCGTGGTCTTCTCTGCCTGCTGCTATAGTGGATTGAGCGTCCGTACGCCGGCACTCTTCTGGAAACCTGGCCAGCCCATCGCGACAGTGCCGGCGAATGGGTCCATCGCTCTGGCATTCCTGCGGGCGGGTGCCCGTGCCTTCATCGGGACCACTGGGGTTCACTGGTCTCCACCCATGAAAGGCGATCCCATGCAGGCGGGCGCTCCGATGCACGCCCTCTTTATGGGGTATCTCCTGGGTCAGGACGGGTCCAGGAGGTCCGAGCCTCCGGCCGCGGCTCTCCGCCTCGCCAAGCTGGCCTATGGCGACCGCCGTCCGTGGTTCAGGTCTGAGGACCCGGAGACCGTCCGCTCTCCCGTAGATGAGGCGATCGAGTTGAAGCACATCTTCCAGTTCACCTGCCTCGGGCTTGGCTGGTGACCGTGCTATCCTACAAGGGGTTGCTAAGGAGGTTTCATGCCCAATACCCTCCCAAAAGCGACACGGCCGGTGCGTGACCCAGATTCCCCGAGCCGTCGTGCGGCATCGGATGATGTTTTTGACGACCTTGGATCTCTGGTTCGTGAGCAGATGCCTGGTATGAGAGTCCTGAACGTAGCCCCGGCGGCTCCCGCCAGGCTGGACCGGGACGTAGAAAGGCTGGACACTTCCCGAAGCCGGCCCTCGCCTCAGGCTGCGGTGAATGCCCGGCGCAGTCATGGCAGAGATACCGAGAACCAGCCTGCGGCCGACAAGGTCCGTCTGCCCGATGGGCAGCCCGCAACCTACTTCGTATCCGTGGAGCCCGAGGGGCTCGAAGACGAGGATCCAGCGATCCGGACGGCTGCCCAGCGTCACATCCCTGTGGTGGGACGGCGTGTCGTTGCCCTCCCTGATTCCCCGAGGATTGCCGAGGACGAAGCCGAGACGTCGAATCCCGCTTTCTGGAAGCCCGTAAGTAGCTGACCGCAAAGGCCCTTTCATAAAGGGTTCTTGAGCCCCTGCCAGGCCCCGACTTGCGGTACCATCCCGACGGATTCTGCGCGGGATGATCAGCGACCTCTCCAAAGCTCTCTGCTGTCTGTTCCTCCTGGCGGCCGCCGGCTGCTCGGGGCCACCTCTGCCGACGGCCCTGTCTCTCCGTGACGCCGTCACCGCGAAGAGCCTGAAGGAGACCGGCCTCTGGTTCCCTCGCCCTCCGGAGGTCGTCCCCTTCACGTACGAGGGGGAGCGGCGGACGGCGGTGCTCGCTTCGATCGATCCCTGGCGGTGGACGGGGAAGGTACCCGCCGGAGCGGCTCTCCACGCCGGGGTGCAGCTCCTGCCCGAGGCCTGGCAGGTCATTCGCGGCCTGCGTGCCTGGGTGGTGGCGAAGAGCGACGGAGAGAGCGAGGTGCTCGAGGTGGTGCGCGCGGACCCGCGGCAAAGCCCCCACTGGATCGACTTCACGGCCGACCTCTCCCGCTGGGCCGGCCGGGAGGTCACCCTGGAGTTCCACGCCACCCTGGACGGGCTCCCACCGGAGCACCGGAAATCCAATCTGGTGGCCTGGGGTCCCGTCCGTGTTTCGGCCTCCGAGGAGCGCGAGCGGCCCAACATCCTGTTCATCCTGGTGGACACCCTGCGCTTCGACCACCTGACGTCCTACGGCTACAAGCGTCCGACGTCGCCCGAGATCGCCCGCACGCTGGCCAAGACGGGTGCCGTGGTGGAGGAAGCCTACTCGCAGGCGCCCTGGACCCTCCCCTCGGTCGTCTCCTTCATGACCAGCCGCTACCCGGGGGAGATCCTTGGGGATGATCCAGGCGCCTATGGCATCCCCGAGGACGTCGAGTCCCTGCCGGAAGCCCTGGAGAAGCTCGGCTACGAGACCGGGGGCTTCTTCGCCAACAAGGTCCTGCACGAGGGCAACGGCTTTGCCCGCGGCTTCCGGACGTTCTACAGTCCGCCGTCCAGGCCGGGATTGGAAGGGCAGGGCCTGGGGCAGCCGGACGCCGCCGAGCTGACGGGCCGCGTGCTTCCCTGGCTCCAGGCCCACCGCGACGGGCCGTTCTTCCTGTACGTCCACTACGTCGATCCCCATGATCCGTATGAGAATCCGGAGATCGTGAACAACCGCTCTCCCTTCGAGCCCCCCTACTTCGGCCCCCTCACGGGCCGGCACGTGCACGGGGTCTACAACGGCCGGGTTCCACTCGAAGACCCGGAGCGGGATACGGAGCACCTGAAGGCCTTGTACGACAGCGAGATCCACTACGTGGACGGCTTCGTCGGGCGGCTGATCGACTCGATCCCCCCGGAGGTCCTGGAGAACACTCTGATCGTGCTCACGGCCGACCATGGCGAGGAATTCCACGAGCACGGCGGCTGGAAGCACGGCTTCACCCTTTACGAGGACCAGATCCACGTGCCGCTCCTGGTGCGTTGGGACGGGCACGTCCCGGCCGGCTCGCGCCTGCGCGGCACCGTGCGGCTGATCGACCTCGTGCCGACCCTGGTCCAGGCGGCCGGCGGCAAGGCCGCGCCTTCGTGGCAGGGCGTGGACGTGCTGCCGGCCCTCACGGGCAAGGCGCCCCTGCCGCGCCTTGCCGCTTTCGCGCAGCACATGATGATTGGCCCCCTGCGGGCCGCCGCCGTGCTCGACCGGAAGAAGCTCATCCTGTTCAACCCGCGGACCCCCTACACGCCCGCGGACGAGCTTCAGGCGTACCTCTGGACGCAGGACCTCGCCCGCCTGAAGCGCGTGGAGATGTACGACCTCGCCCGGGACGCGAAGGAGAAGGCCAACCTCGCGCCCTCCGCTCCCGGGCAGGTGGGGCAGCTCCAGCCGCTCATCCACCACCAGCTCGACCGGCAGATGCCGGGGCTGCGCGTCTTCGCTTCCGGATTCCCGGCGGGCTCGCGCCTTCAGGGATCCATCGTCCTCGCCCGGCCGCCCGCGCGCTGGGGATCCTACTTCCTGGCGGAGGAGGACCACGTCGAGCTCGCCGGCAACCGCGTGAGCTTCGACCTGGGCGGAGATACGATCGAGAAGGGCTTCCTCCTGGAGGGGGATTTCGGTGGGGTCCAGGCCGTGGAGGCCCGCCTGGACGGCCAGCCTCTCCCCTCCGGTCAGATCCTGATAGGGCGTGCCGGCGCTCCCGGCGCGAAGGGGCCGGCGCTGCGCCTGTGGTCCCCGGGCAAGCGCCGTCCGCCGTCGGCCACGGCTTCACCCAATCCCGAGACCGAGCAGAGGCTTCGTGCCCTGGGGTATGCGCAATGAACGCAATGAACGCAATGAACCCACCGCTCCAACCGCCCGGCTGGACCGAGCGCGTGCGGGCCGAGAGCGCCCTCGTGCTCGCCCCTCACTACGACGACGAGGTTCTGGGCTGCGGCGGGCTCCTGGCTCAGCTCGCGGCCTCGGACGCCGCCGTGCGTGTCGTCTTCCTCACCGACGGCGGTGGGGGAGGGGAGGCGGTCGAGGACCGGGACGCCTACCGCCAGCGCCGCCGCGAGGAGTCGGGCCGGGTCTGCGAGCTCCTCGGCCTCG